>CANQHM010000039.1 GCA_947623845.1 uncultured Bacilli bacterium
TTTGTACTAAAAAATTCCAAGGTTATCTTGGATTTTTTTTATTCGTTAGGTTGCGGACATAGTCCGCGGTATGTTATTATAAGCACTATCAAAAAGGGGTTTTGCTTATGGAAAGAGTAGATTTAACCAAAAAAGACTTTGAAACTATGCGTCTTATTAGTGCGACGACGTCTTTAGTATGTGATAAAGATGGTAAAATGTATAAAGTCTTTAATCCTATAAAAACTGATATTGATAATATGCAAGAAAAGATTATGTTAGGAGATAAATTAAATTTATACCATATTGAAAGACCGGAAGAACTAATCTATATGCATAATAAATTTATTGGTTATACTTCTAAAAAATTTGAAGGCATAACTTTATTTACTTATCTATATGATTTTCTAGAATATGGTAAATCTTATAATATTGATCTTCTAGCTTTTATCTTTAAAGACCTAGAAGATATTGTGGCTCGAGCTAATAAAGAAGGTATTGTTATGCCTGATTTAGGCGGCTTAAATAACTTCTTTGTTACCAAAAATGGTTTAAGATATATCGACTTTGGAGGTTTACAAATAGGAGATAAAAGAACCGAAGATTATTCTAGTTTATTAGTCGGTAAAAACTGGTTAGAACTCTTTGACAATCCTAAATATTATAATAAAGATTATTTATTTACTAGTGAATTAGATAAAAAAAGTTTAATTTACTTATTCTTTAGTATTGCTTTTAAAATTAAGTTAAAATTAGTTAAAGACTTACATAAAAAAGAAATTATCGTTAATTTATTTAAAGAACATAATATTAATGATGGTAAATTAATGTATAAAGTATGGTTACTATCCCAAGAAGATCACCCTAATGAGTTTATTGCCGATGATATAAGAAGAATTGCTAAGGATTATAAAATAGTTACCAATATTAAAGAGGGTAAAAGAGTATTAGTAAGGAGATAATTTATGAAATGTATATATAATTATTTATCTTTACTAAGAGATGCTACTCTCCATTTCGCTAAAAAATATAAAGTAAGTAAAGAAGAGAGTTTATCTTTATCTTTAAAATGTTTAATTACTTGTTTAAGAATGGATAATAAATTTGTTAAGAATCATTTTAGCGCTTATTATTTAACTACTTTAGATAGATTATTTAAAGAAACTAAAGAAATACCCTTATTACCGTATATTAATGTTTTAAATGAAGTTGAAGTAATAATATATTATTTAAATTTAAAGAAATTCCCTAAGTATCTTATTGGAGATATTTTAGGATTAGATGGTTATTATGTTGCAAATATTATTGATGGTATTGATATGAAGTTAATGTCTTAATATTAGTTTTTAACTTTACTAGAAAGGATTTTTATGGAAAGAATTAATATAACTAAAAAAGATGCTCTAGATATGAATTTAGTAAGTCATACTAATTCTTTAGTTTGTAACAAAGATGGTATAATGTATAAAATTTTAAATCCCCGAAAAGTCGATTTAGATGCGGCGCGGAAGCGGATTTTACTTGCCGATAAACTAAATTTATATGGTATTGAACGCCCCGAATCAGAACTTTATTTAAATGGTAAATTTGTCGGGTTTACTAGTAAAGAAGAAAAAGGAATTACTTTAAGAAATTATTTAGATATGATATTGGAAAAGAAGAATCCTCATACCTTAGAAGTTATTGCTTATCTTTTTAAAGATTTAGAAACCATTATTAAAAGAGCGAATGCCGAAGGTATCGTAATGCCCGATTTAGGAAGTGATGGTAATATTATGATTACCAAACATGGTCTTAAATATATTGATTATATGGGCTTGCAAATAAAGAAAGAGCGAACGGACGATATTTCTAGTTTAGTTACTCATGATGGATGGTCTAATTTATTTGGATGTTATAAGTATTTTACTAATGATTATTTGTATACTAGTGAATTAGATAAAGCTTCTCTAATTTATCTTTTATTTTCTCATGTTTTTAAAATAAAATTAGTAAATCTAAATGGTTTAGGCCATTACGAAACGGTAAAATGGATATGTAATAGTTTAAATATTTACGATGAAAAATTAATTTATAAAGTTTGGGCTTTATATCAAGATAAACTTCCTAATGAGTTTATTGCAGAAGACCTAGCAAGAATTGCGGAACATTTTAAAATAGGTAATGAACCAGAACGTTTATTAGTAAGAAAGTAAACTTATGCAATAATTCTATATTTTTTTAATTAATTTTTGTATAATAGATAAGTAGGTGATGGCGATGAAACAAGACCATATAAGAAATTTTTCTATTATTGCGCATATAGATCACGGCAAAAGTACGCTTGCGGACCGAATTTTAGAAATTACGGGTGGCGTTAGTAAAAGAGAAATGAAAGATCAATTACTAGATAGTATGGACTTAGAAAGAGAAAGAGGTATTACTATTAAATTAAATGCGGTTGAACTGCACTATAATTATCATAATGAAGATTATGTTTTGCATTTAATTGATACTCCAGGTCATGTCGATTTCTCATATGAAGTAAGTAGAAGTTTAGCTGCTTGTGAGGGGGCTATCTTAGTAGTTGATGCCGCCCAAGGTATTGAAGCCCAAACGCTAGCAAATCTTTATTTGGCACTAGAAAATGATTTAACTATCATCCCCGTTATTAATAAAATTGATTTACCTAATGCTGATGTTCCCAAAGTTACGGAAGAATTATGTAGTGTTCTAGGTTTTAAAAAAGAAGATATCTTATTATGTTCTGGCAAAACGGGTGTAGGAGTAAAAGAATTACTTGATGCCGTCGTTGAAAGAATAAATCCCCCTAAAGACTTATCTCATGAACCAACTAAAGCTTTAATCTTTGATAGCTACTTTGATGCTTATCGTGGGGTAGTGGCGTTAGTAAAAGTTGTCTCTGGTAGTTTAAAAGTTAAAGATAAGATTCAAATGATGGCAAGTGGTAAAGTTTATGAACTTATCGAAGCTGGTGTTAATACCCCAAAAGAAGTTAAAAAAGATGAACTTGTTTGCGGGGAAGTTGGTTGGATTGCGGGTTCTATAAAAGAAATTGAATATGTTAAAGTAGGCGATACTATTACTACTACAAGAAATCCCGCTAAAGAAGCCTTACCTGGTTATCATGAAATGAAACCTATGGTCTATTCGGGTTTATTCCCAACTATTCCTAATAAATATCCTGCTTTAAAAGAAGCCTTAGAAAAACTAAAACTTAATGATGCTTCCTTAATTTTTGAACCTGAAACTTCTGATGCTCTAGGTTTTGGTTTTAGATGTGGTTTCTTAGGTTTATTGCATATGGAAATAATTATGAGTCGTATTGAAAGAGAATTTGATATCGATATTATTGCGACCAGTCCTAGTGTTATATATAAAGTTACCATGACAAATGGAGAAGAAATAACGGTGGCTTCTCCTAGTAAAATGCCTGATAAAGTAAAAATAGCCAAAGTAGAAGAACCCTATATTAGAACTAATATCTTTGTTCCTAGTGAGTATATCGGTCCAATTATGGAATTATGTCAAGATAAACGGGGGACTTATATTAGTATGGATTACTTAAATGAAACCAGAGTTAATATTCACTATGATATCCCTTTAGCGGAAATAGTATATGATTTCTTTGATCGTCTAAAAAGTACTACTAAGGGTTATGCTTCATTTGATTATGAATTTGTGGGTTATAAAGAAAGTAATCTAGTTAAAATGGATATTTTAATTAATGGGGAGATTGTCGATGCCCTATCTTTAATCGTTCATAAAGATTTTGCGTATGATCGCGGTAAAAAGATTGTTACAAGTTTAAGAAAAATTATTCCTAGACAATTATTCCAAGTTCCTATTCAAGCAAGTATTGGCACTAAAGTAATTGCTCGTGAAAATATTAGTGCTATGCGTAAAAATGTCTTAGCTAAATGTTATGGAGGAGACGTTTCACGTAAGAAAAAACTTCTAGAACAACAAAAGGAAGGTAAAAAACGTATGAAAATGGTTGGTAGCGTTGAAATTCCTCAAGAAGCCTTCCTAGCAGTTTTAAAAAGTGGCGATGAATAAAGTATATTGTAAAAGATATACTTTTATTTTTTTAAAATTTATATTATACTTATTATAGAATAAAAGGAGTTAAGACTTATGAATAATGAAGAACAAGTAACTAATGAATCCCCTAAAGTAGAAGAAACCCCAAGTGAAGTAAAAGAAGAAACTAAAGAAGTAGTAAAAGAAACTGGTTTTGTATTAACTGATGATAATATTCCTAAATTTAAAGAACCCCTAAAACCTCTTCCTGTCGAACAAAAGAAAAAAGGCCCATCTTTAATTATCATTTTATTATTAGTAGCACTTATTATTGGTGGTGGTATCTTTGGAGTTAAATATTATATGGATAGCAAAAATAAAAAAGAAAATCCTGAAAAAGTATTTCCACCTACTGATACCATTACTTTTACTGATGCGGAATTAGAAAGTCTTTTAACTTATTTACCATTTTCAACTTATAGTAATCTATTTGAATCAACCTTTATAACTAAAGATGCTATCGATCCTAAAATCTTATTATATAAAGCGATAAGTAATAACTTTAATAACGATTATGAATGCAGTCAAGCCAAACCTTGTGCGATGCTGGTTAGTGATTACCAAAATGTTACTCCTGAAACTAGTAATTTTGCCATTTTAAAAAATTCTAAAATAGATGAATATTTATTAAAAATGTATAATACTTCTATAAATAATTATACTTTAACTGATAGGATGCCATTAAATTATGGAACCCCAGTATATTACTACTTCCGTGATGGGTTCTATGCTTATGATGCAACTCCTGCGAATTACGAATATTATTACAAAATTAGAAATTATGAAATTGTTGGTGAAGATGTAAATATAAATATTTATGTGGCAGGTCATAATTTAAGTGATGATAGTATCTATGATTTTATAAATAAAGATCTTAAATATAGTAAAGAAAATTATCTAGAATCTAATGCTAAAAGCTATTTTGAAGATCATAGCGAAGAATTTACTTTATACCAAAATAATTATCTAAAAGGGGAGAATGGTTATTATTGGAATTCTACTACTGTTTTAGAACAATAGTATTTACATCATTTACGTTTTGCGACAAAGTTTACTATATTAATTATAATTAAGATATGTTATAATATAATTAGAATAGAAAGGAGGCTAGCCGACCATGGGAGGATTCTGGGCTTGGTTAAAAAGATTCCTATAATAGTTAAATAACTATTAGGAATGAAAAGTTCTACGATTAAAAAGTAGAACTTTTTTGTTATTACAAATTGCGTCAGTAACATTTGCTTTGCAATAAATAAGTATTTATTATAAAATATTAATTGTTGGGAGTGGTATTATGGATTATCAAAAGTGTGGTAAATTTTTAACAGATTTAAGAAAGAAGAAAGGTTTAACGCAACAAGATTTAGCTGAAAAAATCAATTATAGTGACAAAACAATAAGTAGATGGGAACGGGGCGACTCATTTCCTACTGATATAGCAGTATTAAAATCTTTATCAAAAGAATTAAACGTTAGTATAGAAGAATTAATGTATGGTGGAAGAAAAACTAAAGAAAATTCTAAAAATGTTGATAATATAATCGTAAAAGAATATGAAAAACAACATAGTTCATTAAAAAAATCTAAACTTAAAAATAAAATATTCTTATTAGTATTTATATTAATATTAATTAGTTCAATATTTTCAGTATTGTATTTTGGATTTTATAGAAATAGTATTAAAATTTATAAGTTAACTATAGACGATACTGAAGGTATTTTAAAAAACAATTCGTTTATTTTAATAGAAACTAAAGATAAAGCATTTTTAAATTTTAGTAAATTAGAAACCATTAATAACGAAATAATAGACTATATTCATTTTTATTATATAGACGATGAAAAAGAAAATGATATTATATCATTTAGTAACGATAATATGCTATTAAGTGAATTAAGTGGATATAGTGAATATAATTTAGATAAAATAGATATATCAAATTTGCATATAGAAATATCAATTAATAGTATTAAATATGATTGGAAGATTAATAAAGAATTGATATATTCCAATACTAATTTATTTCCTGAAAAAGAAGAATTTATTGGTGCTGATAAGAACAAAATTGTAGAAAAAAATAATGAAGATTATACAAGTTTTTTACTAGATAATGGATTTCATGAAGAGGTCCCTAATATTTTTAAGATAGAAAAAGATGAAGAGGTAATTGAAGTATCTTTAGAAACTAAATCAATAAGCATTATAGTGGATAGAGGAGATTTAAGTTTTAACATACTAGCATCGGCAATTGACGATAATATAAATGTAATAAATTACAATAGTAATATAAAAAATGATTATAATAATATTACTGAAGAAAAAAATTGCCAAGTAGAACAATGTAATGTTATAGAAGATTATATAATGTATATTAATTATCTTAGAAATAACTACTAATTCTCGTATTATTAGAGCATATTCTCAAAATACGAGAATTTTTCTTACAAAAAAATGCTAATATTTATTGTGGAAGGAGAGCGATTAGTTTTGAAAAAAGTAATAATTATTATGTTAAGTTTTTTATTACCCACAATAGTAAGTGCTAAAACTATAACAAATAAGAATAATGTACAAATGGAAGAAGATACTTATAATAAATTATGTGAGATTTTTCCTAAAGAGTTTGTTGAAGAACTAGACGATGCCAGGTATAATTCAATAATGGAAAATAATTTAACTGACGTTGAAATTGTAACCTCTAATCCAATATCTTTAATGAGTACAATTATAGATAATACATATAAAACATTATCTATAGTCAAAGTAGGAAGTCTAGTCACAATAAAATTAGAATGGAAAAAAGAGCCAAAGTATCATTCTTACGACGTGATTGGTTATAGATTATCTGGTAATATAACTGCTAGCAATCAATACTTTCAACAAATATATAATGGTTCAAATGTATCTACTGATAACTATTATTTGAACTATCCAAATGGATACGGAGCATCATTTAAGTTACAGAATGGACTTGCTAAAGTTATTATTTTATCTTTTAGATATACGGGTACAGGGACAGTATATGCTAGTTATCAACATGCTACTGCTAATGTAACTTTAGCTACAAGCAAAGATTATAGTATTTCTTCTGCAGGATATGGTAGTGTATTTAATTTTAGTAATTATGCAAAGCAATATTATGATAATATGGCTGGCGTTTATATTGGTATATAAAGTTATCAAAAAAGATAACTTTTTTAAATTCTCAAAATATGAGAGAAAATTCTAATGATATGTCCATAAAATTTTAAGATTTTTGTGCTAGTATTAAAAGTGGAAGGGAAAAACCTTTTGTTAGGAGTTAGATGTATGAGTAAATTGTTAGAATTGCATAGTATTTCTAAAGAATACAATTTAGGCAAAGAAAAAATACCTGTTTTAAAAAATCTTGATGCGACTTTCGATAAAGGAAAGTTCTATGCCATAATGGGACATTCAGGAAGTGGTAAATCTACCTTAATTAGAATATTGGGTTTATTAGAACAGCAAACTAATGGCACTTATAAAATTAATGGAGTTGATACAAGTAAATTAAAAATGGAAGAAAAAACTCTATTAAGAAGAGATTCGATTGGGATTATTTTTCAAGATTATTATTTAGATGATTATTTAAAAGCTTATGAAAATGTGATATTCCCTATGTTAATAAATAAAAAAATTGATAGAAAAGATAGAAAACGATTATCATTAGACTTATTAGATCAAGTTGATTTAACTAATAGAGTAAATCATTATCCCAAAGAATTATCAGGTGGAGAACAACAAAGAGTAGCTATTGCTAGAGCCTTAGGTAATAATCCATCAATCATATTAGCGGATGAACCAACAGGGAATTTAGATAAAGATAATGAAAAAAAAGTATTAAGCATTTTAAAAGATTTGAGTAAAAAAGGAAAATGTATCATAGTTGTTAGTCACAGTAACGAAGTGAAAGAATATGCAGACGTTATTTATAAAATTGAAGATAAAAAATTAATTGGAGATAAAATATGAAAATAATTGATTACTTAAAATATTCTTTAAGTGATATTATTAGAAATAAAAAAAATTTCTTTTTAATATTAATATTAATAATGGGATTTTTAATAATATCTTGTACTTTAACGTATAAAAATTATATAGAAAAAAATGTAGATCTTCATGTAAATAACGATATTGGATTTCGAACAATTCTTGTAGAATCTGATGATGAAATAAATAATATGGAAAATGGAGAAGAATACTTTTTTAATAGATTATCAAAAATCGATAGCGTAAAAGAAGTATATAACTTTAAATATTATAGATATGATGCACGTAATGTAAAAGAATATCCGGACGGCATTATTGGTTTATTATATGGATCGAAAAATACACTTCCAAAAGAAATATATGGAGAAAAATTTGATGATAATGATACGGGAGTAGCAATTTGTCCACTAAAATTTAATCCATTTTATATTGATGATGAAGAAAAAGATATTCAATATATTGATGGCAAGAAAATATTAGGAACTAAATTTACAATCAGTTTTGATATCCCTCAAGAAAAGAATCTTTCTAGTAAGGTATATGAAAAACAATATAAAATAATTGGATTGTATGATGCAGAAATAAAAAATGAATATCATAATATGTGTTATATTAGCTCTAAGGATATTAAAGAATTATATGATACTATTTCAACAAGAAACGATGAAATACCAACTGCAAGTTTAATAGTTGATGATGTTAAAAATGTCGATAAAGTCCTGCTAGAAGTAAATGATTACGGATATTATGCACATATGCAATCTTATATAAAATATGACTATATAAATAATATACATAATACTTGTAATATTATTGTATTAATCACAAGTATCACAATTACTTTATTAACTATTCTTTATATAAAGAAATTTAATGTAAGCAGGTCAAAAAAGATAGGCATAGAAAAAACATTTGGCTTTAATAATAAAAATGTTTATATTTTTGGTATAACAAAAACAATTCTTATTTCTTTATTATCTACTTTAGTAGGATTAATAATTTATTTATTACTGTTTAACTTGGTATCTATTTGTTTTGAAAGCTACTTTTTTAAAGAAGTAAAAATATTTAATTATACAATGATGAGTTATTTTGCAGGTGTAATTATTATAATTTGTATTCCAGTTTTAATTAATATTATTTTTGATTTCTTAATGTGTAAAAAGGATGTTTCACAACTACTAGAAAGAAAATAAAATGGTATTACGAAGTTTTTTTAGAAAAACAAGTACAAAGATTTATTTATTAATTGTTGTACTTATAATTAGTACTTTAATTGTTTTAAATAATATAATTTTAAAAACAAAAGAAAAATATAATGAAATGTTTGTTGAAACAAACCTTATATATACGGAATTAAAATCGAAAAATGAATTAAAAATAATAAAAAATGAAAATATAAAGCAAGCAAAAGAAGTTTTAATATTTACATATAAATATATACCAGAAATAGAAGAATATAAGATTGGAATTTTAGATAATAATAAAATAATTGTATATAAAGATATAGATTTTGCTCTTAAATTAGACGATACAGAGTCAATTATTGGTTTGAACAGTCTGGAATTTATTAATATAAAGCCATATTTAAAAAATATACTAAATAAATCTAGCATTTATAAATATAATGATAAAGATTTAAACTTAGACATTTATGATGTAATCGATTTTTCAAGAACTAATGGTATCATCATATCCGAAACTTTATTTAATAAAATCCAGTCAAAAAATAATCATTCTTATATTTTAACTGCTAAGAATGAAAAGTCATTAATAGAAATTAATAATTATTTAAAAGAAAATAAAATAAAATATGAAATATTAGAATTTAATTCATTTAATGATAAGTATGTTATGGAAAAATTAAAGAGTACAGTAAACGAATTATTATTGGGCAACTATATTTTAATTGCTATTTTTCTAATAGTAGTAGTTGTTATAAATGCCAATATTTATAGCGATATGAAATACAATATAAATTTGGAAAAAGTTTTGGGGTATTATAAAGGAAAAGTTATAATAAACATTTTTTTAAGATTTGCATCTTTGTATTTTTGCTCAATTTTTTTCTCAATAATATTATCATTTATACTAAACCAAATAATTTTAATATTAATTTAATACAGATTGAATATTGAAAGGAGGTGATAAAAATGAAAAAAACTTTAAAAATGGGAATAGCTTCACTATTGAGCATTGTTGCAGTAATTGGCATCACAAAAACATGTGCAAAGTCTACATATGTGTCAATATCATATAATGCATCAGAACAAGTTTTAACAAAATATGAATGTACAACAGATACTCGTTCTGCTTTCAATGTATCAAGTATTAATCTGCCAAAAGGTACGCAAAAGATGGCTGTGGTATTTTTCCTACACGCAGGAGATAGTGCTGAAGGCAGAGTAATTGATCATACTTCCACATCTTTTTCTAAGGTAGGTGATGGTATGGAATGGAACTGGGTAGCTGTCACTCCAACAGTTGCTTCTGTTGGTGGATTAACTACAACAGTTGATGCATCTACTTCTGGAAAAATTTATATTAATAATGGCTTTTTAAAATAATTATTAGCTACTTTTGAAAAGCAGCCTTTCGCGCAGTTAATGTTTAAATAGTGCGAAGTAAACGTAAATAATATGTAAAAATTGGTAAAATCATAAAAAAACTGAAATTTTACCAATTTTTTAAATTGGGAAACCAATTTAGAAAATCTGCTTAACAGATTTTTAAAATTAGAAGCAAAAAAGGACCAAAATGGGCAAAATCTGTAATTTTACTTTCATTTTTACTTGATGTATGGTTGATTACGTCGACGAAATGGAGGTGAAATTATGAATGATAAATCCTTTATACCTTTGGTTAATAAAGAACTCTTTATGGCTGTTTTTGGCAATCCCGATAATATCGAAATATTAGAAGCTTTTCTCGAAGACTTATTTGACGTTCCAAGAGGGTATTTGCGTGGTAAAGTAACTATTAAAAATGCCAACATACCTGCCAAAGATAAAGATTATATTAGTATTACTATTAAAGATAGAGATATTTTAAAAAATATCCAATTAAATATCTAATTTAATGTCATGCTAACGTTAAATAAACGTAAATAAAATGAAAACCCCGCTTTCTTTAATTCATTTGTGATATAACCCGAGTTTGACAGTTGAAATAATAAAAAAACATCATTTCGTCCAGTATTTATAAGGCTTTGTGATGTTTTAATTTT
>CANQHM010000040.1 GCA_947623845.1 uncultured Bacilli bacterium
TAAACTAACACATTTTATTTTGCAATAATTTTTAAGTAAAAACTAAAGACTTTTCGTCAGAAATTTGGTACAATAAATTAAGAAACGAGTAGTGAGTCTATGGGAAGAAAACTTTTTTGTGACATCAGTCCCACAACCTATAAAATATCTTTAAAAAAAGAAATTATCTTAAGACATCTTAAAAATTTCTTTAGTAAAGAAAAAATAGCTAAAACGCATTCAAAAGAAGAACTACCTAATATTGTTAAAAGTCATAGTTCTATTTTGATTAGAAAATTAGCAGGGGTTGATTTACAATTACAAGAAAATAAAGTAACTAATATTATGTTAGCTTGTAATAAAATTAATGGTCTTATTATTCATCCCGGAGAAACTTTCTCTTATTGGAGTACGGTTGGACCTATAGGTAAAAAGTATGGTTATAAAAAAGGGTTAATAATCGGCCGCAACGGTATGGGATCTGATTACGGTGGCGGCTTATGTCAATTAGCTAATATGATTCATTGGTTAGTTTTAAATAGTCCTTTAGAAGTAACGGAGTTACATCATCATTCCGATGCGCTATTTCCTGATGAAAGAAGAAGAGTTCCCTTCGGTACGGGGACTTCCGTTTGTTATAATAATATTGATTATCGCTTTAAAAATAATACTGATCAAGATGTCCAAATTCTTGTTTGGTGTGAAGATGGCGAATTGTGTGGTGAATTACGAAGTGAAAGAGGGTTTCACTGCCGTTACAAATTAGTTGAAGAAAATCATCATTTTCGAAAAGAAGGTGATAAATATTATCGCATCTCTCAAGTATATCGCATTGTAATTGATAAAATAACTAATGAAGAATTATATAAAGAATTAATATTAGATAATCATTCTGCTGTTATGTATGATTATAATTTAATACCAAAGGATGAAATAAGAAATGACAACGATATTAAACCAAATAAAAAAAATAGTAAAACTAAATCCCACTAAAATTGCTTATAAAGTTAATAATGATAAAATAACTTATCAAGAATTATGGGATTTATCTAATAAGTATGCTAATAACTTAAAAAGAGAAGGCACGTCTCCTGTTATAATTTATGGTCATAAAGAAATTAATGTGGTAATCTCTATCATAGCGTGTATCATAGCTAATAGAACTTACATCCCTATAGGTATTTGTACACCCCTTAATAGATTAAAAGAAATTATTAAGTTAACTAATTCTTCTTTAATATTAACTGATAATCCTCTTAAAATAGAGGGGATTAATTGCTCTAATTTATCTAACTTAGAACAATATAAAAATAATGATATAAAAGAAATTAAAAATGATATAGTATATATAATTTTCACATCGGGTAGTACTGGTCTTCCTAAAGGTGTCCCAATTTCTAAAACTAATTTAAATAACTTTATAGAATGGATTTCCCATTTAAAACCTTTATGTGATTACCAAAATATAAGTGTTTTAAATCAAGCTAGTTTTAGTTTTGATTTAAGTGTCGCAGACTTTTATTATTCTTTATGCAATGGTCATACTTTAGTAGCATTTGATGGCGATATGAATACTAATTATGATAAAATATTTGAAGTTATGAAAGATATTAATGTGGCGGTTATGACACCAACATTCATGAAATTATGTTTATTAAATAGTAGTTTTAATGCCGAAAATTATCCTAATTTTAAATGTGTATATTTTTGTGGTGAATCCTTAGAACCCCAAACTGTTCAAAAATTATATAAAGTTTTTCCCCAATTAAAAGTTTTAAATGCTTATGGTCCAACGGAAGCAACTTCGGCGGTGGCAAGTATTCTAATCACAAAAGAAATGGCTAATTCTTTAAAATTATTACCGGTGGGTGAAACTAAAAACTTTGCGACTGAAATTGAAATAAAATCTTCGGAAATCATCTTAAAAGGGAAGAGTGTCTTTAATGGTTATTTAGGTAATATAAAAGGGGGATATTATAAAGAAAATAATATTAATTGTTATAAAACCGGGGATTTAGGTTATATAAAAGATCAAAAATTATATTGTCAAGGAAGAAAAGATAGGCAAGTAAAATATAAAGGATATCGAATTGAACTTGATGATATTGAATATCACCTTAATTTAATTAAAGGAGTTAAAGAATGTGCCGTAATTGCTAAATATAATGAAAATATGCTTGTAAAAACTATCAAAGCTTTCGTTGTCTTAGAAGATAAACTAGATATTAATCATCTAAAAGGAGAATTAGCAAAGTATTTACCTAAATACATGATCCCTAAAACTATTAAAATTATTCCTAAATTACCAATTAATCAAAATGGTAAAATAGATAGAAAGGCTTTAAGTGAATTATAATGCAAAGAAAAATTGATGTTCCTAAGTTATTATATGAAATATGTGAAGATGAAGATGTTTATGAAGAAGGAATTGATTTAATAGAAAGTGGTTTATTAGATTCCTATGCTTTTATTGAACTTTTCGCCCGTTTAGAAGATTATGGCATAAATCTCCAACCTACCAGAATTGATCGTAACAAATTAAGGACGGTAAAAGGTATCGAAGAATTAATTAATATGTATATAAATAAAGATATATCTCCTAAGTAAGATATACCTTTTTCGTGTTATGTAAATAATTTTGGTAGGGAAGAAAGTTTTTTAATTTTGAAATAAGATAAAATATATAAAGATATAATATAGATTGTAAATAAAGCATAAGTAATAAAAGTTTCTTTTATAAGCAGTAGATCATATATAAAATGTAATATTATCGGTATAATAACACTTAATAAACGATATTTCCTAGATTGCTTTTGTTTAGAAGACTCTAGGGCATTTTTAGAAATACCTAAATAGTATCCCATAAAAATGCCAAATACCGCATGACTTGGTACTGATATAATCCCCCGCATTATGATAGGAACAAATCCATGACTTCTAAATGTGATTCCGTAAATTATATTCTCTAAAGTTGCAAATCCTAAGGCTACAAATGTGGCATATACTATCGGGTCATATATATGATTAAAGTTTTTATTATGCCAAATAGTTACATAATTTACTAACCATTTAATTCCTTCTTCTACTATTGCTATTGTAAATAATACTTTAAAAATAATTTGGAAAATATTCATACTACTATAAGATAAATTCAAAAAAGGCATCCACTTTTTAAATAATGCAGAAATGGTAATTGAACTAATACAACCTATAACTCCTCCTAAGAAAAGTAAAATTAATAAATATAATGGTTCTTTTTCTATCTTATCTTTTATATAAACATACCATAATAATATTAAACTAGGAATTATACATAAAGTTAATATTAAAATATCTTTCATTAAAACCACCTAATATTATTTAACTTTTTTATTCTTAACATTAACGTATACTACTCTTAAAATAATACTTAATACTAAACTAACCCCAATACCTACCCATAAGTAATTAGTCATATTATTAATGAAAACATTTAGAGTAGGAAACTCACTACCTAAGCCTTTTAATACTAAATAAATCGCCCCTTGCATTACTAATACTAATATAAAGTAAGTAAAGAAAGTATTTGCTATAACTGGTAAATATTTTTTAGTTTTTAAATTGATAAGAACTATAATACCTAATAATAAAATAATACTACCTGCTAAAGTTAAGACAAATGGTAACCCAGTAAAGAACGAAATAAAACTAGTTACATCTTTTAAAGTTACATTATTGCTTAATTCTATTTCATTTAAATCGACATCTTTAAAGACCTCTTTAGGTTCTGGGAAGAAACTTAAAATATCTTTTTCATTTTCTCTAATAAATTTATAAATATTATTTTCATATTCTTCTAAGAATTCCTTATCTTTACTAGGTAAGCCACTTTGTATAATATCTAAATTAGATTTAATTAAGTCTTCTAAATCTTTACCTGTTAAAGGTGTACTATTATCATTATCTAAAAAATAATCTACCGTATTAGATATATAAACTCCCACAAAATTTTTAGTTCCCGAAGAATTTAATAATTTATCAACTATCTTATCTGGAATTCCAATATAAGTTAAAGCTTCTTCGACACCTTCTAATATTTCTTTATCTTCCTCATCCATACTATCAAGAATAAAACTAAAATCTGTATCTACTAACGCTTCTTTAATCGTCTCTGGTTTAAACTCTTGTTTAACTATTAACGCTAGAGTAAGTACTACTAGTAATATAACACTTCCTAATCCTAAAATAAAATTCCCCACTTTTTTCATAAACTTCACCACACCTTAAGTATATGATAAATCTAAAAATAAAGCAATAAAGAAAAAAATATCACCCAAATAACTAATTATATGATAAAATTATAATAGGTGAAAAGCTATGACATATAAAACTAAGTTTATCTTTGATGGTATAGTATATGTAGAAAATTGCGTTAATGATAAACGTAGTTATGCTAAACTTATTGATGGTAAAGAAGTACCAGTAAGTGATGCGGAAATCAATAAATTTCAAAAAGTGTATAATAATTATACTTCTTATGTCATAGCTGATTATTATCTATCTAAAAATATGCAAATAACTGATCCTAAAGTTCGTAATACTATAAGACCAGTTTTAGCTAAAGTAGAATCTATTCTCCCTATTGCGTATCGTAATCCTTTTTATAATAATTTAAAAACGATGAAATTTATTTTAGAAAAAGAAAGTATGGAACACGATGCTACTTACCGTATTGATATTTCGGAAGAGGGCATCTTACTTCCTAGTCTTCATATTGCTACTTATTTTCCGTCTATTAATACGATATCTATAAATAAAACTTATTTTCAAAGTATGCTTAAAAGTAGTGGTATTAAAATAGCAGTTGATAACTTACAATCAGCGATATTCCACGAATTACTCCATATGGCTTCTTTTGAAACAAGGGTAGGTTATTATGGCCAAGGTTTTAATTCTAGTGAAAGTCCTACCACATACCTTGCTTTAGATGAGGGTTATACAGAATTACTAAGTGCTATTTATTTTCCTAAAGAATTTATGGGTCATGGATACACAATTAATTCTTTATTAGTATTACAATTATTATATTTAGTAGGTAAAGATACTTTAGATGAAGCTTATTTAAAAGATCATAGTATAAATCCGATTATCAAAAAATTATGGAGTATAATTCCTAATCGTAAAATGGCTTATAAATTAATAAAACTTATTGAACAAGTTTATAAAAGTATGGATATTAATACTGATTACTTACGTAAAGTTGAATTTTTAATGGGTAGATATTTAAATGCTAAAATAAAACAAGAAATCCTTGATAATGTTAGTCTTGAAACTATTAATAATCAAATAAATAAGTTTGAAAGTGCTCTTATTACTAAAGAAAAATTAGAGTATATTGGTCTTTCTCCTAATTACCATCGCGATATTGCTTTAATAGAAGATGATTTTCATAAATGGACAGAAGCTATATATACTAATCCTCTAAAAATCCTCTAGGAACATTTATTTAGATATTATTCTATAATACATTATAAGGAAGTGTAATATGTCTCTTTTAGGAATATTATTACTTATAATGGGAATATGGTTATTAATTTATATAAAAATTACTAATTTAATTGTTATAAATTATCACTCTAAAATTTTTTTACCATCTAAATTAGCAATAATTATTAAAAATAAAAATAATAAACTAGCTAAATTACTTCAAAGTATTAAAAAAATAAATGTTAATTATGATATTTATATCTTTAATAATGTTAAAAATATTTTTGATACCATCCGTACATTAAATAAAAAGTATGATGGTTATTTTATTTTGGATTCTAATATTATTATAAATAAGAATTATTTTAAAGATTTAAAGAAAGATATTCAAAGTAATTATGATATTATCTTTACTAAGAATAGTTATTATATAAAGAGTAATGTTTTATCAAATACTTTTACCCCTTATTTAGAAAAAGAAGAAGAATTAAAGTATTATGCAATATATTATAATTTAAAAACTATTACCAATCATACTTTAGTATATAGTAATTCTAAATTAACTATTAAAGAAAAAATAACTATCTCTTTAAATAAAATCAAGTCTTATTTTAAATATTCTAAAGTAATTAAAAAGTCATTAAAATATAAACTACCTAATCATTATTTAAGATTTAAAATATGTTATTTATATAAAGCTTATTTGTTAATATTTTTGGGTTTATTAATCATTCTTTTAAAAATTTTTTAAAAAATTTTCGTTAAAAAAAAGGAAATCAGCAAAAAATTGTTAATATATATTATGAAAGGTAAAATAGATGCAAATCTTAATTTTTGCCTAAAATATTTGCAACACTTCCTCGCGTGTCGTAAGATTCAATAAAAGAATGAAAGGGTGTGTTATATGATATGTTCAATTCGGTCTACATCGTAGACCGAATTAATAGAAAACAGTAGGAGGTTTATAAAATGAATGAATTACAAACTAAAGAAGAACAAGAATTAGAAAACAAAATGTATTTAGAAATTAAAGACTTAATTGAAAGTAGTAAGAGAAAAGCATATGTAACAGTTAATACTATTTTACTAGATTTATACTGGCACATTGGGGAGAATATTGTTAATAATCTACAAAAAGGGGAAGAAAAAGCAAAATATGGGAAACATGTGTTAGAAAATTTATCTCGGAGATTAACAAGTATTTATGGTAAAAATTTTTCAATTGAAAGTTTAAGACGAATGCGAAGATTTTATGGTATGTTTCCAATTCGGTCTGCATTGCAGACCGAATTGACATGGAGTCATTATAAAGAATTATTACAAATTAAAAATGAAAATATAAGGAATTTCTATATTCAAGAATGCATTAATTCACGCTGGAGTTATCGAGAATTAGGAAGAATGATTAAAACTCATTTATACGAAAGATTATTAAGCTCTCATGATGAAGATAACAAATTAGCATTGCAAGGTAATGTTATCAATACCAGTAAAGATTTAGTAAAAGATCCTTATGTTTTAGAGTTTCTAAATTTAGGTGCTAACTACAAAGAAAAAGATTTAGAAAAGGAAATACTAAATCATCTAAAAGAATTCTTATTAGAACTAGGTAAGGGATTTACTTTTGTAGGTAGTGAAGTAAAGATCAAAATAAATAATAAAAATTATTACCCAGACTTAGTCTTTTATAACCATATTTTAAAATGTTTTGTAATATTAGAATTAAAAATTGGGAAGTTATCGTATAAAGATATCGGCCAGATTAATATGTATGTAAATTATTATGATGAAAAAATCAAAGCCCCAACCGATAACCCAACTGTGGGAATCTTACTTGGTAAAGAAAAAGATAAAGCTATTATAAAGTTTTCCATACCTAAAAATAGTGCGATATATGCCTCTAAGTATTTACTTAATCTACCAACGGAAGAAGAATTAATTAAAGAAGTCGAAAAATATTAAGAGAATGCACATAATTCGACAAAAAAGTTAATCTATATTTAGTATCATAAATTTGTGATAGTTATGCAAAAAATAAAAAAAGTATTTACCATGATTTTCTTTTCTGCTTTAATTGGTTTTATCCTAGGTTTTATAACCTATAAAAGCTATGCTCGTAAAATAGATATGGCTTTTTCGTCTAGTAATCTTTCTTATGCTTTTCAAGTTGGTGTATATAATTCCAAAGAAAAAGCAGAAGAAGAAGCCCTAAACCTAAATGGTATCGTCGTCCCCGAAGAAGATTTTTATAGGGTATATATCGCCGTAGTTACAAATGCTACTATTAAAGATGAACTAAGTAATTACTACAATAAACAAGGAATAGAGTACTATATTAGAGATCTAAAACTAGATAATGAACTTAAAGAAAAATTAGAAATATATGAAACATTACTAGCTAGTATTTCGGAAAATGAATACCCTAGTGTTATAAAGAAAATGATAAATGAATATGAGAAAGGAAGTAATATATGATTAAAGAAATAGTTGTGGAAGATCAACCTCGGGAAAGATTTATAAAGAAAGGCGCCGCATCTTTAAGTGATGAAGAACTAATTGCTATTTTAATTCGGACTGGGATGCACAATAAAAATGTTAAAGAAGTCGCCCAAAGTATTTTATTAGAAACAAAAGGCCTTGCCAATCTCACGGAGTATTCTTATGCTAATTTAGCGAAAATTCCTGGCGTAGGGAAAGTTAAAGCCATTACTTTGCTATCAGCTTTAGAGTTAGGAAAAAGAGCCCTAAAAAATGAACAAAAAATTATTAAAATAGTTAATGACCGCGATGTATATAATTTATATAAGTATGATTTTATTAAAGAAAATCAAGAAAAGTTAGTGGGCGTATTTCTAGATAATAAAAATCAAATTATTGCTAGTGAAACGATATTTATCGGAACTGTTAATCAAAGCACCGTGCATCCTCGGGAAATTCTAAAACTTGCGTTAAAATATAGTGCCGTAAAAATTATTGTTATTCATAATCATCCCTCTGGTAACCCATATCCATCTCTAGCTGATGATACGTTTACAAATAATTTAATAGAATGTGGAAAGTTAATTAACATCCCGGTCGTTGATCACTTAATAATTGGCAAAAATTCTTATTATTGTTATAACCTAAAAAAAGTTTTATATGATAATTAGGAGGTCTTTATGAAACCACAAGTAAAAAAAATAATTCTACTTTTAGTTTGCTTTTTAATCCTTATTAGTTATTTTCCTTTAGTTAATCTCTTAACTTTGGATAATCATTATGATGAAACGAAATACAACTTATTAATCGCAGAACGTGATAGCTTAAAAGAATCTTTAGAAAATATTACGAATTTAAATTATGATGCGTACAATTATGTTTATGGAAAAGTTGTTCTTAGAGAAATGTATAATTTTACGGAAGAATTAGTAATTAGAACTAATGATAAAATCAAGCCTGGCAACCTTGTAGTTAATAATAATGGCGTAGTAGGGGTGATTGAAAAAGTAAATGGTAAGACATCACTAGTCAAACTTCTTACTAATAAAGATACTTCTTTATCAATTATTATTAATGATTCTTATGGTAAATTAACTTTTAATGGCCAACTTATAATTGAAGATATTCCGAAAGATAAAGTAAATATTGGAGATGAAGTGTATACTTCGGGTCTTACAAAATATCCTAAAGGTTTATTAATTGGGAAAGTTACCAATATTGGAAAATATATTGAGATTGAAAGTTCCTCTTTAACCAACATACGTGATGTTTTAATCTTGAAAGGGGAAGAGTAATTATGCTTTTCTTCTTTGGGGATTTTCTTCTTTCGTCATTTACCAATATCACTTCTTACTTATTAATTATCTCTTGGCTTAGGAAAGAAGTCTTTACTTATCTTTTAGAAGGCTTAATTTTAAGTATCATTTTTGCAAATCCTTTTTATCTTCTCGTATTTTTTATCATCTTCTTAATTAATCGTTTTATTAAATTAAAAGTAAATAATCTCCCTAGTTTTTTATGCTTCTTTATATATAATTACTTTATCTTTAATTTTCTTATGTGGTTCATCACCCAAGGCGAAATTCATAATATAATTTTTAACTTTTTCTTTAATCTTCTATTAATAATCCCTTGTTATAAACTCTTTAACCCCCGCATAAAATTAATTAGGTGAAACTTATTATGAATAAAGAAGATATCATTGCTGAGATGAAAATGCGCAGAAGTAAATATTTAACTAGTAGTACCAAAAAATTAAAACCCACGAAATATTTAAAAGGATTAATTACGAGATCTTTACTAAGTATTTGTTTATTACTTATTGGAGTCATTATGTTAAAAAGTTCTAATTCTAAAAAGATGCTGGTTGATAATGTTTTTACAACAAATTTATCTTTTGCGAAGATATCGAATCTTTATGATAAATATTTTGGCAGTTTAGTCCCCGAACTCCCTAGTTTAAAAACTCCAACCGAAACCGTCTTCAAAGAAGAATTAGTTTATGAAGCGAAAGACGATTACTTAAACGGGATTAAACTAAATGTGGCATCCAATTATCTTGTCCCCGTTTTAAAAAGTGGTATTATTGTTTTTGTAGGCGATAAAGAAGGTTACCAAAATACCATTATTGTTCAAGGCGTTGATGGGACGGATATTTGGTATGGTAATATAGCCAATAGTGATTATAAATTATACGACTATGTTGAAGAGGGAAAACTTTTAGGCGAAGCCGTAAATAATACTTTATATATTGTATTACAAAAAGATGGAGAGTATTTAAAGTTTGATGAGTATTTTAAAAAAGATTAAATTTGATTTTACGACTTACTTTATAATTTTTGGTAGTTTGTTATGTGGTTATTTTAAAAACATTTTACTTATTTTATTAATTATTATCATTCATGAATTAGGCCATGTCTTTTTCTTAAAAAAGTATCATGCGGAGATTGAAGAAATAAGGTTATATCCTTTTGGTGGTATTACGAAAACTAAAATGCTTGTTAATACCCAAACTACGCATAGTATCATCATTGCTCTAGGTGGTTTTATCTTCCAAATAATTTTATTTCTAATTTTTCATTTAATCTTCAATTTCCATATCATAAGACCTCCTATTTATAACCTCTTTCTTAAATATAATACCTCTATCATCTTATTTAACTTAATACCTATCATTCCTTTAGATGGGAGTATTATTTTAAAGAATCTTTTTGCTAAATTCTTAAGTTTTAAACTAAGTAATATCTTAACTTTAGTAATATCATTTTTAAATATCCTTATCTATCTAAGTTTAAATTATCTTCTTGCTATCAACAACTATTTAATAGTTAGTATCTTAATCTATAAAAGTATCATATTTCTAAAAAGAATTCCCTATGAACAAAACCTATTATACTTAGAAAGATATCTCTATAAATTAAAATTTTCCAAAATAAAATATATTAATAATAAAAAGTATTTTAAATTAGACACTTATCATTATATTAAAAATAATAATCATATTTTAAAAGAAGAAGAATATTTACAAAAACTATTCTCTATGTTAGACCGAATTGATTAATTCAACAAAAAATGATATTATAATAAAGAGATGATAAAAATGAATGAAT
>CANQHM010000041.1 GCA_947623845.1 uncultured Bacilli bacterium
AAAAAAGTGTTTTTGTCCTCGTAGCTCAGCTGGATAGAGCATACGCCTTCTAAGCGTACGGTCAAGCGTTCGAATCGCTTCGGGGACACCATATAAGAATTTAAAGAAAAGGCTTGCTAATTAGGTCTTTTCTTTTTAATAAGAAGGTGGCTTATGGAAATAAAAAATAAATTAGAAAGTATCAATGCAATTAATGAATTGCAATTAAATAAATTTCCTGAGCAATTATTTAAAAAAGGCGAAGAAGATAAAGTAAAAGAGTTTTTATGTGAATATCCCGCACAGTATTATGCAATTAGAGATAAATCTAAAGCCGGAGGAATATTCAAATTAAAAGTATTAAAAGAAAATGTTTTAGAAGAAATAAAGGATTATGACTTATTTACGATAAATGTAAGTTCTGCTAATTATGTGGAAAATCAATTATTAGTAGGAGAGATAGAATTTTTAAGTAATAATGAAGTATATGCTATTTTAACAACTGATCCTAAGGCTTCGGTAAGAGATGCTTTAAATAACCCAGAGATTAATATTAAATGTGATATTTGTAATGATAAGATAATCAATAAAATTCCATATTTTGATGAGATATATAGTTTTGTTATTGAACATGATTTAAAAGATGTTATTGTAGAATTTGCTCTATTTAATAAGAATGTTGGTATAAAAAATGAAAAAATAATTATTTATGAATTAAGAACTAATTATTAATTTAGAAACTGTGGTCCTTTAGCGACCGTATCGGGTTAGTACCCGAATGACTGGATGGCTATTACTATGTAATAGTCGTTTTTTGTGATATAATTCATTAGGTGAATGTATTTTATGGGGGAGATATAATGAAAATAGAAAGTATATACGATTATTTAGATTTGCCTAAAAATGAATTTAAGAAGTTAGTTAAAAGTATTTATAAAATAACGGATTTTATTACGGAAGATTATCCTGATTATAAAGAGTGGTTTTTTAAGAAACAATTAGATGGGGTCTTAAATGGCAAAAGAAATATTTTATTTGTAAGAAATCCGTTAAATTCTAAAGAAATAATCGCCGTCGCATCATTAAAGAAAAGCAAGAATGAAAAAAAGATTTGTACCTTATATGTTAAAGATAAGTACCGAAATATGGGAATTGGTGGAGTTTTGGTAGAAGTTTCAATGAACTGGTTAGAAACTAGAAACCCGATGATCACATTTCCTGCTTATAAATTAATTATGTTTAATAATCTTATAAATAAATATAACTGGCAACTAACGGAAGTAAGAGAAAATAACGATATTTGTGAATTATGTTTTAATGGAAAAATATTAAGTCGAAATTTAAAGAGATTATAAAGAGTTAATAGTAAGAATTTCTTTACCATTATTTAGAAATACCACTTCATTAATATCTAGAGTATCTTTTAAAGATAAGGCGATAGCATATTTTACTTCTTCTATAATACTATTATTAGTTAAATCGTTAAAAATATAATTATTCCAAGTAAGTTTTACTTTATTTTCTTCAATTTCGTAATCTAGAAGCGTAGCATTACTTTCTAAGAAACTCATTAAATTAGTTTGTCTTATAGGAGCACTTTTTAAGTTTTCAATAACAATATTTACTTTATCATCAGTAGAATTAATATATCTTGTAATAGGAACAAAATAGATATCATTATTTTCAATACTAGCATAATAAGTCGTCGTAGATACAACGTCTTTAAAAGTCGTTAAATCATAAATTTTATTAATACCATAATCGCGAGTTAGGATTTGGGGAAGGGGCTTTTTACTATTAGGTAGTTTATCTAAGTAAGTATCACCAACAAAAATCATAACTTTTTTAATACCTTCTAATTCCGTTAGGGAATAGATGATAGATTCAAGCATTTTTTCTTCGTCTTTTTCAGTGATATTTAAAAGTTCCTTAGAAAAAACTACTTTAATTAAATCATCTTTAATATTTACATCTAAAACTTTAGTATCTTTAGGAATAAGAGGTTTAAAGTTCGTAGGAATACGTTCTTTTAATTTACTATCAATCGTTAGCATCGCAAGTATTTTATAAGCTTTAGCTACTTTATCTTCTTCATTTAAAACAATATTAGTTCTTGCTAAATAGTTATTAGGATCAACTAAATAAATACTATCAAGAGTAGCATCATAATAATTTATATCTTCCGTAATAGTAGTATTCTTATCAGGAAAAAGATAAATAATTAATAAAACAAATAAAGATAAACCCGCAATAATAAACTTTCTTGTCGCACTTCTTTTAAGCATTAGGATCACCTAATAAAATATATTAGTAAATTACGAAAAAAAGACATAAAAAAGCTCAAAAAATTTTTGAGTTTTTAAAGTGATATTTCTTTTAACTTTAATAGTTCAATAACTGCTTGAGCTCGCCCTTTAACTCCTAGTTTTAACATCGCATTAGAAATGTGATTACGGACGGTTTTTTCACTAATCCTTAAGATACTTGCTATTTCCTTAGTAGATTTATTATCTATTAAGAGTAAGAAAACCTCCCGTTCCCTAGGTGTTAAAATTTTATTATTCATTAATTCTCACTTCCTCGTATGAGTTCTTTACTTTATTGTATGTCTATTTTTTAAAGGAAGTGAGTTAATTTACCCAAGTTTATTGAAATTTAACCGTAATATACTTCTTAGTATCAAATTTTTCTTGGACTTTACGAATGATATTATTAGCAATTTCGGGAGTATGAGTAGAAGATGAAATAACAATATTAATATTATTACCATCTATTTTAACAAATGAATCAAATTTAAATTCGTTTTTAATTAAACTTTCTAATTCTTCTTCTTTACCCTTATTAATATTAACCTCTAATAATTGTTCATAGGCATCATTTTTTTCAACTACCGTTTTAGTATTATCAATTAAGATATCTTCTAAAGTTTGAATTTCTTTTAAAGTTTCTTCATCCGCTTCAACTCGTAAAGCCACAAGAGCACTCGATTCATTAATATTACTTACCGTACTAGTAGAGTTAGTAGTACTACTTGTATTACTAGTAATATTTTTTAGTAAGTTATCAGGAATACTAATATAGTAAATACTTAAAACAATAATTAAACTAAATAATGTTACAAACCATAAATTTTCTTTATTTATCATAATTCCTCCTTTAGTTTCTAATAAATATTATGAATTAGTTAGACATTTATACCAAGAAAATAAAGGTTAACTATTTTATTTAAAAATATTATATGTTATAATGATATAGATGGTGATTTATATGAAGAAAATCATATATGGTTTAGTAATATTATTAGGTATATTAAGCATAAATATTAATGCGAAAGCAGATAATAGTTGTACTAACAATGCTTTAAGACCTTGTTTTTCAGGTACTTGTGAATCTAGTAATAGTAGTATATTAAAGGAAGATGGACCAACTTCTCTTAATGGAAATTATTATACGCAATTTACATGTATGGGTAGTGGAGATGTAACAGTTACTTGTCAAAGAGTTGGTTATACGATAATTTATAGACATCATGTAACATGTAGTGGAGCAGCCGATCCGGTTAGTAATGAAAGTACAGAAAATGAGGGGACAGATGTAGGAGGAAGCTCTAATACAGGAACCACTGATACTGAGGGATGGACCGATACTAATGGCGGCGGAAGTAGCCATACTGGGGGCTTTGTAAGTAAAATGTGTGATGTTAATGAAAATCCGGGTGTTATGAGAGCTTTTAAAGCGGGTGGTTATGCTTTATATATTTTAAAGATTGTTATACCTATTATCTTAATTATTATGGGAGTTGTTGATTTATTTCAAGCGGTTATTGGAAATGATGATAAAGACGTTACGAAGAGTGTTACCAAATTAATATATAGAGTAATCGCCGGAGTGGTTATATTTATTATTCCAACAGTTATTAATTATGTCTTTAATTTAGTAGATAATAATGCGACAAGTAATTTTAAAGCTTGTTATGAATGTTTACTTGATGCTTCTAAATGTCCTGTAATACCTAAAGTAGGAGGTTAAAATGTTAGATAATCTAACTAATGTCTTTTTAACATTTATTATTTATAGTTTTGTAGGTTATGTATTAGAAGTAATTTATGCCACAATTTATTATAAAAAATTAACTAATAGAGGGTTCTTATTTGGACCTTTATGTCCCATATATGGTATAGGGGCGATATTAATTACTTATGCTTTAAGTAGTTATTATAAAGATCCCGTAATAGTATTTGTTTTTGGACTTATTATTACATCTTTAGTAGAATATTATACGAGTTATATATTAGAAAAATGGTTACATAATAAATGGTGGGATTATAGTGATAATAAATTTAATATAAATGGGCGAATTTGTTTATTTAATTCAATATTATTTGGAATAGGTAGTTTATTAATTATTTATGTAGGTAATCCTTTAGTTAAATTAATTTTTGAAAGTATTCCAGTTAAAGTTTTAAATATTAGTGCGATAGTATTAAGTATCTTAACATTTATTGATTTTATTATTTCTTCCATGATAGCTTATAACTTAAGACATAAGATTATTATTGCGGAAGAACTTAAAAGTGAAAAACTAAAAATGATACCAAGACTTTTAAAAAGTAAATATGCGAAAGAAATATCGAAATTAAAGATAGCATCTAATAGATTAATAAAATCTTTTCCTAATTTAAAAAGAAAATATGATAAAGAATTAAAACTTATTGATAAATGGGAAAAAGAAGAAAAAAAGAAAAGAACTAAGAAGAAAAATTAGTTCTTTTTACGATTTATACCTAACATTCCCCCTAAGATACTACTCATAATTAATAAAGCATAATACATGAGTAATGATAATTTAAAATTTCTAATAAAAAGTAAGTTTAATAAGAGAAGAAAGATCGTAAATATCGTCCCAATTTTTAAACCAGCAAGATAACCTTTATTTTTAGAGGACTTACCATTAATATAACCTAATATAAAGAAAATTATTAAGACGAGGAATAAGATAATAGTACTTATAGTTTTATAACTTAGATTACTAAAATAATAAAGAAGAGTAAGAAGAAAAGAAGATATGCCTAAATAAAGAATAAAGATACCTAATAACTTTAAATAATCAATTAATTTTTTCACAATAATCACCTTATTAATATATATGACTAAAAATAATATTTTATGTTCATAATAAAAGTAAAGGTGATCATATGAATGATTTAGTAAATGTGTCGTTAAGAACAGGATTTTTTTATTTTTTTATTGTATTTGTCTATCGAATAATGGGTAAAAGAGAAGTAGGTCAGTTAGGGATTATTGATTTAATAGTATCAATCTTAATTGCAGAATTAGTAGCGATTAGTATTGAAGATTTATCAAAATCTTTAGCTCTTACTATTTTACCAATCTTAGTATTAGTAGGATTAGAAATAATTTTAGCAATATTATCAATTAAATCTAGAACTATTAGAAGTTTTATTGGGGGAAAACCTTCAATAATTATTAATAAAGGGGTTTTAAATTATCAAGAGATGGTAAAACAAAGATACTCTATAGATGATTTGTTATTACAATTACGTCAACAAAATATTAAAAGTATTGAAGAAGTAGAATATGCCTTTTTAGAAAATAATGGGAAATTATCCATATTTAAGTATAATTTTTTAGGATTACCGAGTAATTTTCCGTTACCAATTATTGTCGATGGTAAAGTACAAGAAACGACTTTAAATAATTTAGCGAAAACCGAAGAATGGCTTAGGGCATCGTTAGCTAAAAACAAGTTAAAAATTGAAGATATATTCTATGCTTTTTATAAAAAGAATAAGTTATATATTATTAAACATAAATAAAAAATTTGACAATAAAGTGTAAATATGGTATTATAGACGCCAATAGAAAGCAATATATGTTTTCTATTAGGGGGTTTTGGTAATGAAAAAGTATAATATTATAATGGACTATATCTTGGTATTAATATCATTTATTGCGTTTTCAATAACTTTTGCTATGCAATATAGCATGCGTTTGGGAACATATAAATTATTAGTATTAATATCTTGTTTCTATTTATTTATCTTTTTCATTAAAGGATTAGTATCATTGTATACTGATAAGGGATTAGTTAGAGTTAACTAGTCTTTTTTTATAGATAAATTTATTTATGTATTTAAAATCAAGGAAGACCACAAAGATAATATTGATAATTTCAGAGATAAGTAAGCTATACATTCCTAGACCTAAGAATGCTAATAAAGACATGGTAAGAAGTTTTAGGAAAACTCCTAAGAAACTAATTTTAAAAGTAATATTTGATTTACCAATACTTTGTAAGGCACTAGTTAGTGGGGCTTCTAAGTAATAGAGAATGAAAAATAACCCCATTGTTTCTACATATTTATAACCAACGTTAGTATTATAAATAAGTTCCATAAGATCTTTACAAAATAAAACCATAAATATAGTTACTAAACCTCCAAATAGAAAACTAATAAATAAACCTTGGTTTAATCTTCTTTTAACCATCTTTTTATTACCGTTACTATAAAATTTACTTATTTCGGGAACTAAAGAAGTAGCAATAGCACTAATAAAAAATGAGGGAAGTAATAAATAAGACATGGCATAACCATTATAAATACCATATTCTAAGACAAAAGTTTCTTCCGTAAAACCCGTATGAACCATTAAATAACTTAAAATAATGGGTTCAAAGAAAAAGCCAATATTACCAATAAATCTTCCGGCAACAGAGGGGATGCTAATAGATAGTAAATCTTTAAAAACGATTCTTTCATATTTAATCTTTTTTAAATCAATACATACGCCTTTATCTAAGAAAGTCATATAAATTACAAAACTAATCGTCTCCGTAATAATACTAATTAGAATTAAAGATAAAATACCCCGAACTAAACCTTTTTGTAAGAAATAGGGAAGGAAGACGATAATAAAGACGATTCTAATTAACTGTTCAATAACATTACTAAAGTTATTGGGAATCATTTGTTGTTTACCGTAAAAGTAACCTTTTAAAACACTCGTAACCGAGACGAAAGGAAGGGTAAGAGATGCCCCTTTAAGAAGTATACTAACTCGGGCATCATGTAAAAGATTACGACTTATTAAATCACTAAAACTAAAAGTTAAAAAGATTAAGAAAATATTAATAAATAAGAGAATAATTCCGGCTTGGGATAAGATTTTATAACTACGTACTTTCTTTTCGGCGACCATTTTAGAAATAGCAAGGGGCATTCCTAAAGAAGAAATCGCAAGCATTAAAGAATAAGTTGGGGTGATAAGTGTATATAAACTTACACCCTCCGTACCAATAGCTCTCGTATATAAAATCTTAATAATAAAACCTAAAATCTTTGTAATAAGACCACCAACTAGTAAGATTAAAGTAGTTTTAAAAAATTTATTAGTTCTCATATTTCACCTTTAAATATTTTTATAAATGATATATAATAAATATATGAATTAAATTTTTATTTAGAGGTAAAAGTATGAATAAAGAGGAAATTTTAAATAAACTATATAATTTATTATTACCAGTATTAGAAAGTAAAAGAAGGGAATTTAAAACTTTAGGAAGAATATATATTAAAGAAGTAGATATATGGAATTTCTTTAAAGATAATATTTGGTGTAAGAAAGATAAATTAATGTTATGTGATATGGTTAGTGATATTATGGAAACCTCTAATGAAGAAATTGATGAATATATTTTAAATAAAAAGATTAAAGAAAAGGATTTGATGGCTTGATGAAAAAAGAGATTACATCTTATGATGAGTTAAAATCTAGTTTAGCTTATATAACTAATAAGGATGAATTAGAAAGTATTGATAAAGCTTATGATTTTGCTTTAAAAAATCATGAAGGGAAAAAGAGAAAGAATGGGGCGGATTATATAACCCATCCTTTGAATGTGGCATATATTTTAGCTAATTTGAATGTCGATTATGAAACGATTATGGCGGCCTTAATTCATGAAACAATAAATCATGGAAATGCTACTAAAGAAGAAATAACGCAACTTTTTGGGGAAGATATTGCGAAAATCGTGGATTGCTTAAGTAAAATAAATAAGATGGCGTTACAAGATGATAAGGATTCTTCCGCTTTAAACTTAAGAAAAGTTTTAGTAGGAATGAGCGAAGATGTTAGAGTATTATTTTTAAAACTTGCGGATCGCTTGCACAATATGCGGACAATTTGGGCTTTAACTCCAGAAGAACAAAAGAATAAAGCGAAAGAAACCATGTCGGTGTTAATTCCGATTGCGCATCGGTTAGGAATTAATTCTATAAAAAGCGAGTTGGAAGATTTATCGTTAAAGTATTTAAATCCCGAAGCTTACGAAGATATTATTAATCACTTAGATGCATCAAGAGAAGAACTAAATGAATATTTAGCCGAGATGCAAGAAGAGATAAGTGAATTACTTACGGAACATGGAATTAAATTTAAGATAAAATCCCGGGTTAAGAGTGTTCATAGTATTTATCAAAAACTATCTAAAGGAAAATCTTGGAATAATATCTATGATATTTTAGCTTTAAGAGTATTTGTGGATACCGAAAGTGATTGTTATTTAGCAATTGGGTTAATACACTCGAAATTTCGTCCTATTCCTAAAAGGTTTAAGGATTATATTGCCATGCCGAAAGAAAATATGTACCAATCTTTACATACCACCGTCTTTGGAGTAGAAGGTCAAACTTTTGAAATTCAAGTAAGAACTTACGAAATGGATGAAATTGCCGAGAAAGGTATCGCATCGCACTGGTCTTACAAAGAAAAAGGCAAAAGTAAATTTCAAAATGTCTTAGAACAAAAACTTGAAATGTTTAGAAATTTAATTGATGCTAGTAAAAATGATAGTGCCGAAGAATTTGCGAAAACAATTGATAGTGAACTATTACAAGAAAGTATTTATTGTTTTACCCCTAAAGGAGATGTGGTAGAACTACCTAAAAAAAGTACGCCGATTGATTTTGCATACCGGATTCACTCTAAAGTAGGAGATACCCTAGTAGGAGCCATCGTAAATGATGCTATTGTTCCAATCGATTATGAATTACAAGATGATGATATCGTTAAGATTATGACTAATCCTAATAGTGCACCCAAAAAAGAATGGTTAAAGATTGTTAAAACTCCTCAAGCTAAGAATAAAATTAAAGCATATTTTAGTAAACAAGAAAAAGAATTATATATTAAAAAGGGTGAAGAATTATTTCTACAAGATTTAAAGAGAAGACATTTAAATAAAGAAGATGTTTTAACAAGTGAAAATATTGCCAAATTAAAGAAAGACTTACATTTTAATGAATTAGAAGATATTTATCTTTCTATTGGATCTTTAAGATATACACCTAGTTTTATTTATAATTTAATTTATGAAGATAAGACGGATATTAAAGATGTTTTATTAAATAAATTACAATCTAATAAAGATAAAAAGATTGATTATAAAAGTGATATAACTGTAGGTGGTACGACGGATATTAAAGTAAATCTTGCTAAATGTTGTGAACCCGTATATGGGGATGATATCATTGGGTATATTACCCAAGGAGAAGGTATTACAGTACATAGGTCTACTTGTCAAAATATTTATAATAAAAATCGCTTAATTAATGTTTCATGGGGTGAAAAGAATGGTACTAATTATTTATCAACGATTTATATTGATTTATATATTGGAAAAGATTATTTAAGTGAAATAATTAATTTAGTAACGAGTAAGGGAATATATGTAAATAATGTTAAGACGAGAGAAGTAAATGATCATTTACGTTATGAGATAACTTTAAAAGTTAAAGAAAAAGAAGAGTTAGATAACTTAATTGTTAATTTAGAAAAAGCAAAATATGTAGCTAAAGTAGAAAGAAAAGGTAACTAATGAAAGTTGTAATTCAAAGAAGTAAAGAAAGTAGTGTTATAGTAGATAAGAAGTGTGTGGCTAAAATCAATAAAGGTTTAGTAGTTTTAACTTGTTTTACCGAAGGGGATACGGAAGCCGATATGGATTATATCTTAAAGAAACTTTTAACTTTAAGAATATTTGATGATGAAAATGGCGTTATGAATAAAAGCATCCAAGATATCGGGGGCGAAATTTTGCTAGTAAGTCAATTTACGCTTTATGCTGATACAAGAAAAGGAGCAAGACCCTCTTATATTAAAAGCATGAAACATGATGAAGCAAAAGTTATGTTTGATAGATTCACAGAAAAACTTTCCGAACACATTTCAACTTATACCGGAGTATTTGGGGCGGATATGACTTTAAATATAACTAATGATGGACCAGTTACCATAATTATTGAT
>CANQHM010000042.1 GCA_947623845.1 uncultured Bacilli bacterium
CCAATACAAGTACTATCAGTTAAATTAATACCTCTAACACCACTAGCACTACGTCCCATAACTCTTACTTCATCTTCTCTAAACTTAACGATTCTACCTTCGCTAGATCCCATTAATACAATATCATTACCTGAAGTCTTTCTAACGGCAATAAGTTCATCATTTTCCTTTAATGTTAAAGCTAGTTTACCATTATTACGAATATTTTCAAATTCCTTTAAATCCGTCCGTTTAACAATACCATTCTTCGTTGCAAATAATAAGTATTTTGAATTTTCTTCTCTTGCCACCGTAATCATTGATCTAATACTATCTTCCTTATCAATTTGTAATAAATTAATAATTGGAAGTCCTTTAGCATTTCGACCATATTCTGGTATCTCATAACCCTTCATTCGATAAACCTTACCCTTATTGCTAAAGAATAAAATATAATCATGTGTTGATAAGTTAATCATATGTTCCACGAAATCTTCTTCATTCGTTGCCATACCCTTAACACCAACACCACCACGGTTTTGACTTCTATACGTATCACTCGTCGTTCTCTTAATATAACCCTTATTAGTTAATGTTACAATAACATTTTCTTCTGGAATTAATGATTCATCTTCAATATAATCAATAGCTGTCATATCAATATGCGTTCTTCTCTCATCGGCAAATCTCTTCTTAATATCAAGCATTTCTTCCTTAATAATATCTAATACTCTTTGATGATTTGCTAAAATATCACGGTAATCCATAATCTTTTCATTTAAATCTGCTAATTCTGCTTCAACCTTACCACGTTCTAAGCCCGTTAAACGACGTAAACGCATCTCCAAAATACTATTAGCTTGAACCTCATCTAGACTAAATCTATTCATTAAATTAGTCCGAGCTTCTTCATCGCTCTCCGCTGCTCTAATAATTCTAACTACTTCATCAATATTATCTAACGCTGTTCTTAAACCCTCTAAAATATGTACTCTTTCTTCCGCTTTAGTTAAATCATATTGAGTTCTTCTAACAATAACTTCGATTTGATGATCAATATATTTCGAAATTATATCTTTTAACCCTAATGTTCTAGGAGTTCCATTATCAAGAACTAATAAAATAATTCCATAATTAACTTGAAAATTCGTATGCTTATATAAATTATTTAAAACAACTTGCGGATTAGCATCTTTCTTTAAGGTAATCGTAATCTTTACCCCATCTTTTAAATCCGTATGATAATCAGAAATTCCATCAATAACCTTATCACGTACTAATTCGGCAACACGATTCTTAAGTTCCATTGTATTAACACCATAAGGAACTTCCGTAACAATAATCTCATTATGATTACCTTTTTCTTGAATCTCCGCTTTACTTCTAATAGTAATAGACCCTCTACCAGTTTCATAAGCTTTTCTTATTCCGGAATTTCCTAATATCACCCCACCGGTTGGAAAATCTGGACCTTTAATATGTTCCATAAGTCCCGCGGTATCAATATCTGGATTATCTATATAAGCAATACATCCATCAATTACTTCGCCTAAATTATGTGGTGGAATATTCGTCGCCATACCAACTGCAATTCCCATTGATCCATTAACTAAAACATTAGGAAATCTTGCTGGTAAAACTGATGGCTCCTTTAAAGTTACATCAAAGTTATCATCCATATTAACAGTATTTTTATTAATATCTCTTAATAACTCTAATGAAATTTTTGCTAAACGAGCTTCCGTATAACGATAAGCCGCTGCTCCGTCTCCTTCGATATTACCAAAGTTACCATGTCCATCAACTAACATATAACGTTGGTTAAAATCTTGCGCTAGTCTTACTAAAGCATCATAAATTGAACTATCACCATGTGGATGGTAGTTACCCATAACTTCACCAACAGTCTTCGCGCATTTACGATGTGGTTTATCTGGTGTATTTCCATTTTCATACATTGACCATAAAATCCGACGGTGTACTGGTTTTAAACCATCTCTTAAATCTGGTATCGCTCTTGATGTAATAACACTAATTGAATAATCTAGAAATGAAGATTTAACTTCATCAACAATATTATTTTGATCTATCTTATCATGTTCATGAAATGTTCCTCCAAAATCAGTTTGCATTTCACTGGCATTTTCTTCTTCATTTCCTTCTTCCGTATTATCTTCACTAACTTCTTGTACTTCTTCTTCACTATCCGCTTCAGCTCTATCAAGTAATTCTTTTAAATCGTCATTATTATCCATTTTCCTTCACCTCCTATATATCTAATGTTGCATTAAGGGCATTTTCTTCAATAAATTGTCTTCTTGGTTCTACTTCTTCACCCATTAATTTTTCAAATATTGCATCTGCTGCCACACAATCATCAACCGTTATCTTCCTTAATGTTCTATATCTTATATCCATAGTTGTTTCATTTAATTCTTCGGCATCCATTTCTCCTAAACCTTTCATTCGGGCAATTTCGGCTCTCGAACGAATATTTTCTGGTAATGATACAAGATAAGCATCTTTTTCTTCTTCAGTTAAAACATATTTTCTTGTTTTACCATGCATAATTCTAAATAAAGGTGGTTGCGCAGCATATACGTGTCCTGCTTCCACAATTGGTCTAAAGAAACGATAGAATAATGTTAATAATAATACTCTAATATGTGCTCCATCGACATCGGCATCGGTCATGATGATAATCTTATCATATCTTAACTTACTTAAATCAAAATAATCTCCAATCCCTGTTCCAAATGCCGTAATAATAGATTTAATTTCTTCATTACCTAAGGCTTTATCAAGTCTTGCTTTTTCGACATTTAATATTTTACCTCTTAAAGGAAGAATTGCTTGTGTCATTGAATCCCGTCCTTTTTTCGCAGAACCACCGGCACTATCTCCCTCGACGATAAATATTTCGGAAACACTAGGGTCTTTACTCTTACAATCTGAAAGCTTTCCAAAGAAATTAGTAGTTGCTAAATCACTCTTTCTTGTTGTTTCTCTAGCTTTCTTCGCCGCCATTCTAGCATCTCTTGCTAAAATAGCTTTATTAATAATTGTTCTTGCTTCATTAGGATTTTCTAATAAAAATCTTTCAAATCCTTCTGCAAACACACTATCCGCTAAACTTCTAACTTCGGAGTTTCCTAGTCTTCCTTTAGTTTGTCCCTCAAATTGTGGATTAGGATGCTTACAAGAAATAATCATTGTAAGTCCTTCTTTAACATCATCTTCTTTTAAATTTTCATCTTTTTCTTTTAAAAGATTGGTCTTTCTTGCATAATTGTTAATAACTCTTGTTAAAGCTCTCTTAACTCCTTCTTCATGAGTTCCGCCATCATGGGTATTAATATTATTAACAAATGAGTAAATATTTGGATTATATGACGTATTATATTGCATTGCTACTTCAAACATAACTCCGTCTTTTTCACCCGTTAAATGAATAATATCATCATGTAAAGGCGTCTTTCCTTGATTAATAAATCTTACGTATTCTGAAATACCACCTTCATAAAGGAATGTTTCCCCTGTTGTATCTTCATCATCTCGGTCATCCCGTAAATTAATGGATAATCCCTTATTTAAGAATGCTAACTCTCTTATTCTCGTTTTTAATGTCTCATAATCATAAATATCAGTATCAAAAATCTCTGGATCTGGTTTAAATGATACAGTAGTTCCTGTTCTATTTTCTTCACAATCACCTATAACATGTAAGCTTTCTTTCGTGTGTCCCCCATTTTCAAAACGCATTTGATGAATCTTACCATTTTTATAAACAGTTACTTCTACCCATTTACTTAACGCATTAACAACGGAAGCCCCAACTCCGTGAAGACCACCAGATACCTTATATCCGCCGCCTCCAAATTTACCTCCGGCATGTAAGACCGTATAAACTGTTTCTACCGTCGAAATTCCTGTTTTAGGGTGAATATCTACCGGAATACCCCGTCCATCATCCTTAACTGTTATTGAATTATCTTTATTTATAACGACCGAAATATTATGACAATAACCTGCTAAAGCTTCATCTATAGCATTATCAACAATTTCCCAAACTAGATGGTGTAATCCTTTAACATCCGTAGTCCCAATATACATTCCTGGTCTTTTTCTAACTGCTTCTAATCCTTCCAAAACTTGAATATCCGAAGCATCATAATGTTCTCCTTGCATTATTATTCCTCCTCTACTTTCCCGTTAACTATTTTATATAATCTACTATTATCGCGAATACTTTTTTTCACAAACATAACATTTGTTGTGGTAATAAATGTTTGAATCTCTTTATCAAGCATACTTAAGATATTATTTATTTTCTTTTTATCTAACTCACTAAATAAGTCATCTAAAATTAATATTGGGTAATTTCCACTAATATCTTTAAATAACTCTACTAAAGCTAATTTATACGCAATAATCGCATTCTTTTGCTGTCCTTGGCTTCCTAAATCTTTTAAATCTCCAAATGGCAGTAAAAAATTCATATCATCATGATGAATCCCCATATTTGTTTTTCCTAAAAATAGGTCTCGTTCTAAATTCTTTTTATAAAGAGCTTGTAAACTTTCTTTTGATTCCCCATTATAACTTGATATGTATTTGATATTAAGTCCTTCTATTCCTATTATTTCCTTATATATATTCCCTATTTTTTGATTAAGTGCTGTTATAAACTTATTACGAAATTCATATATTTTTAATCCATATTCAATTAAACTATTCGTTAAAATATCTAAATAATCTAATGAACTATTACCATTTACGGCGACTGTCTTTAAATAAGCATTTCTTTGTTTCAATATTTTCTTATAACTTGCTAAATATTTTAAATAATTATTATTTAGTAAAGAAATATCGACATTTAAAAGTTTTCTTCTTATCTCTGGACTTTCTTTAATCATTTTTAAATCATCAGGACTAAAAACTACTACTTGAATTTTCGAAATATAATCACTTAATCTTTTATAAGTATTACCATCTACTAAGACTTTTTTTCCCTCTTCATTTAAAGTTATTTCATAATCGTGCATTACTCTTTCTCGTACTTTGGCTTCTATTTTTGTTTCTTTTTCGCCCTGTCTAATTAAATATTTATCATCTTTTGTTCTAAAGGATTTAGTTAAAGCTAAACAATATATTGCTTCGACAATATTACTCTTTCCTGCTCCATTATCTCCATAGATAATATTTAATTTGGAATCAAAGTCCATATCTAGTTGTTCATAATTACGAAAATTTAATAATTTTAAATGTTGAATTTCCATTTTAAGCCTCTTTTAACTCCATATAGTAAAATAATAGGTATATTAGTACTCCTATACCTATTAATAATTATAACATAAAATGACCTATTTTTTAACTTTTTTTTGTAATTTTTTTCTTCTTTCTTGCATTAAACATCCCAACCTTGTCGCATTTAAAATTTGGCGATCAATAATATTGTAACTTTCATCTACTTTTAAGACCTTTCCATTCTTAAATCTTATGTACATATCATCATTTTCTTTATAGTAATTATCAATATTATTTAAACTAATCCATGCACATTCTGTTCTTCTATCACTTTTCGTTGGAAAAAATATTATGTTATTCACATCTTCTACAATTATTGGAACTTTATATCTTGTTTGCAAGACCTTTTGTGCTCCTTTTTTTCTTCCTTTTAAGGAACTTCCATAATACGTACAGCTATCTTCCATTATTTTCGTTGCTGGTTCATTTACCATAAAACTTCGATCGTCTTCATACACCATTGTTCTCGTATTTTTTGGTTTTAATGCGAGTGTCTTTTCATTTATTTCATATTTACCCATTTCTTATTCCCCCTAACTGAAATGAATTACTTCCACTATACCACACTTCCTTTGTCGAAATTTGTCATATTTTGTCGAATTTTATCTCAAATTAAAAACAAGTCTTCTTTTGACCTGTTTATAACTTCTTACTTATCCACATGGGGAAGTACTACTTTTGGTCTTCCTAAAACTAATTTAGGACTTTCAAATATTACTTCTTGATCAGAAATTCTTTTTCCAAATTTGGCATTCAACACATTATGCCATTCCATATCTTTTATGCCAAAATTATCTTTCGTTGTGATTACTTTTCCACAACACTTACACGTATAATATTGTAATACTTCTAAATCTTCTATTTGACCACGTTCATCTTTTTCCGTCTTAAACTCCGTTTTTAAAACATTTTCACTTGTATCAATTTGATGTCCATATCTTATACATAACTTTTCTAATAAAGTTTTAATTTCATCTTTTTTCCATAACCATAAACTTAACTTTTGTTGATTTTCTATTAATTTATTGTGTAACTCATCTTCTTCTAAATTTTGATAATTATCTTTTAACTCTTGCTTGATTTTCCCAATAATAAGGTGATAAGCCACAATTTGTTTATTACATATTTCTAATTTACTTTGCAATTCTCTAGTTTTTACTTTAATTCCTAACATAAGATGAATTTTTGCTTCTTCAATCTTTTCGTCTCTTTGCAACTCTAAAGCTTTTATTTGCTTTTGTATATTTGCGGCTTCTTCTATTTCTTGTAACCCTAAATCATATACCTCATTATCAATAACGCTTAAATCTTCTAACATCTTTAAAACTCCTAGTAAGTCTTAATTGGTAATATAAGTTGAATTAAAGATTCATCATTAACTGATTTAATAACAATTGGTTTTACTTCTCCATTAAGTAATATAAGTACTTGTTCATCATTAAATGTTCTTAAAGCTTCCATCATATATCTTGCACTAAAAGAAATATCTAAATTAGCACTGTTATTACTCTCAATCCCAAGTTTTTCTTCGACTTTTCCTACTTCACTAGCATATGATGTAATTACCATTTCATTATTATTAACATTCATCTTTACGACATTCTTATCTTTACTTTGAGTAAGTAAAGCTGCTCTATCTATGGCATCATAATAATTTTCTAGATTAACATTAATCATATAACTAAATTCTGTTGGAATTAAATTATTGGTATTAGGATATGTTCCCGCAAGTAAGTTACTTTGGAAAGTAATATTCTTATATTTAAATACCACTTTATTATTGAAGATATGCATTTCGACATCCTCATCTTCATCCCCTAAGATCTTATCTAATTCTTGAATATTCTTTCCTGGTATAACAATATTTATTTCATTACTACTTGCTTTATCAAGTTTTACAATCTTCTTCGCTAATCTATAAGAATCAGTCGCAATACATTCTAGAATATCTCCTGTAATCTTAATATTTAACCCTGTAAGTAAAGGTCTTAATTCTTGAGTAGATATTGCAAATACGGTTTGATTAATAATCGTTTTAAATAAACTACTTTTAATAATAAATGGATCTTTTACTTCTTCTAATCTTACTTGTGGATATTCTACTGGATTTAAACAATTTAAATTATATTCACTACTATCCGTATAAATTCTTATTTTAAGTCCATCTACTATTTCAAAATTAACTACTTCTCCTGGTAACTTTCTTATAATATCTAAGATAAACTTACTTTGAATTATAATACTTCCTAAAGTATCTACTTTCTTAATTTCTTTTGTTTCAATAAATGTTTTAATTGTTAACTCCGAATCACTAGCTGTTAAGTATAACCCCTCTTCAGTTAATTCCATTTTTATTCCATTAAGTATTGGAATTACATTTTTAGTTGATATTGCTCTTGTTACATTAACTAAGTTATTTAATAATATATTCTTATCAATTGAAAATTTCATAAAATTTTTCCTTCTTTCTTTTTATTTTTAATTTATTATATTTATTATAACGTGGATAATGTTTATAACTTCAAAATTACCCTAAATGTGTGTGTTTATCACTGTTTGTGGCTGTTTATAACTTTCCCTTTTTCCACAACTATTTCACATTTTTGCTTTTATTTCATTAATTATTTCCTTTAATTGATTATTTTGTTTTAGATCTTCTTCTATTTTTGATATCGCATAGATAATTGTTGAATGATCTCTTCCGCCGAATGCTAACCCTATTGCTGGTAATGATTCATCCGTAAGCATTCTTGATAAGTACATGGCAATTTGTCTTGGATATGCTATATTATTACTTCGTTTCTTACCTTTCATGGCTTCTACGGTAATCCCATAATAATCCGCCGTTGCTTTTTGAATCATGGCAATATTACTAGTATTGTAAATATTTTGCGATACATCATCTTTTAAGGCTTCCGAAGCAAAATCTAAAGTAATCGTCTTAGGGCCATTCATTGCTGTATAAGCAACCAATCTATTAATCGCACTTTCAATTCTTCTTACGTCATTATCATAGTTATTTGCCACGAATTCAATCGCTTCTTCACTCATCATATTTGCAATAGAAGTATATTTAATCTTATCTTTGATGATACGACACCGTAAGTCGAAATCTGGTGGATAAATATCTACTGGCAAACCCCAAATAAATCTACTTCTAAGTCTTTCCTCTAGTAATTTTAAATCATCTGGAGACCTATCACTACTTATAATTATTTGTTTATTATGTTGATGTAATTCATTAAATGTATGAAAGAACTCATCTTGTGTTTTAGGTGCGCCCACTAAATACTGAATATCATCAATTAGTAAAACATCAATATTTCGGTACTTATTCTTAAAATTATTAGCATATTCTACTTGATTAATATTACTAACAATTCCTGTATAATCTTTCATAAATGTTTCACTAGTAACATATAGCACTTTTAAATTACTATTTTGCACGATATAATTCCCTATTGCGTGCATTAAATGAGTTTTACCAAGTCCACTTTTTCCATATATAAACAAAGGATTATAAACACTACCTGGTGCTTCTGCTACTGCAAATGCTACCGTCTTCGCAAATTTGTTGGTATCGCCCACTATATAATTATCAAAATTAAGTCGAGGGATGAGATTACTTTCAAAAGATTCATTATTATTGGTATTGTTAATAACTTTAGGTTTATCTGATTTTTCTTGTTCTTTATCTATATCTTCTTGTAACACAAACTTAAAGTCATATTCTTTTTGGGTAAGTTCCATTATAGTATCACACATTAATGAATACCATTTATTCGATAAAATACTAATATGTACTGCCATAGGGACTTTAACCGTAATCAAATTCTTATCATTATCAATATTTACGAGTTCTAACGGTTTGAACCAAGTATTGTAGGTCATAGGATTTATCTTTTCTTCTAGTTTCGCAAGAAAATCATTCCATAAATCCTCGGTATTCATTATGCATCACCCCCGATAGTAATACCTGTTAATATAATTGTATAATAGTTGCGAAATTTTTAAAAGTCTAAATTTTCATTCCACAGGTTTTCCACAGCTTTATTAACAATTTATTTGTTATAATAAAACACTTTTTTTAACTTATCAACATTATTAACATTTTTTTTACACACTTGTTTATAATTTTATCCACAATCCATGTTAGTAATGTTAATAACTTATCTAAATCACGTATTTATAGTGTGTATAACTCTTTACATATCCACAATTTCTTGTGAATTAATCTCTTGACAATTAATTAAGTTTTAATTTATTATAAAAATAAGGAGAATACGAAGTTATGAAACGTAAAAGAAGAAGACAAAGAAAAAGATTATTTATATTTATTATCATTGTTCTTATTTTAGGTATTACATCATATTTTATAGTAACCAAATTTTTTAAAAATCCTAATGAAAATAATGATAAAGGAAGTGAACCAACTATAAAAGAAGAAGAACCTAATAAAAATCCTTCCCCTGAAGTAGAAGAACCTGAAACAGAAAATCCAACTGAACCTGAAACAGAAGAACCTACGGAAGAAGATCCTAATCTTAAATATGTTGATGGTATTTTAATAGTTAATAAAAGTTTTCCGCTTCCTGCTGATTATGTTCCTAAAGATACTTATAAACCCGTTAACGGTCAAGATTCTTGCCAATATTGTGTAACTAATGAAACTTATGAACATTTTAAAGAAATGCAAGCTGATATTGAAGTTTTAGGTTTAAATATTTGGATTCAAAGTGGTTA
>CANQHM010000043.1 GCA_947623845.1 uncultured Bacilli bacterium
TTAAATCTCTATTTTCTTTTGTTAAATGGTTAAATTTTGTCATAATATTTTCACTCCTTTAATTGACAAATAAACCAGAAAATATAATAAATGATTTTTATAAAAAATAAAACCATAAATTGTATTATAATCTTTTTGTTATGTTTATAAATGTAACTTCCCATTTATAAAATATCGGGAATTTAACTTTTTATTTAGTATAAAAGGAAAAAGTCTTTAAAAATTAGATGAGGTTTTGTATAATAAGGGTAGGTGAAAAGCAAAAATGGAAGTAGAAATTGAAAAGTTAGATAATGAAGGACGGGGTATTTGCTATGTTGATGGGAAGATTACCTTTGTATTTAATGCTTTACCTAAAGAAGCAGTTAAAATAAAGTTAATTAAAGAAACTAAGAAGTATAATGTGGGTAAAGTAGTTAGTTATGTTAAAGAAAGTCTAAAAAGAACAGCACCAATCTGTCCGTATTACGCAAAATGTGGGGGTTGTGACTTAGAACATTTAAGTTATGAAGATACGTGTAAATTTAAAGAAAATACTTTAAAAGAAGTTTTAGAAAAATATGCGGAGATTAAAATGAAAGTAACCTTTATACCAAGCCCTAAACACTTCCATTACCGCAATAAATTAACTTTAAAGGTTAAAGATCAAAAACTAGGTTTTTATGAAGAAGAAAGTCATAAATTAGTGGAAATAGATAAGTGTTATTTAGCAAAAGAATGTATTAATAAAGTGCTTCCTTATCTTAAGATTAATAACGGGGACATTACCCTACGGGCTAATTATAATGATGAATTAATAATAGATATTACAACACAGGATAAATTTAATAGTGATATTGATAAATTAACTAAAGATAATAAAATTGTCGGCATTATACTAAATAATAAAGTAATTTATGGGGAAGATCATTTTATCGAAATTGTAAATAAAAGATTATTTCAAGTTCACAGTAAGTCTTTCTTTCAAGTTAATTTAGATATGGCGGGAAAAGCGGTAGATATTATCAAAAATGAAGTATCAAAGGGCGACAAAGTTGTAGATTTATATTGTGGGGTAGGATTTTTAGGACTTAGTATCGCTAAGGAAGTACAAGAAGTTTATGGGGTTGAAACAATCCAAAGTGCCGTTTTAGATGCCATATTTAATGCCAAAATTAATAAAATAGATAATGCGAAGTTTTTACTTGGAAAAAGTGAAGAAGTAGTTAATAAACTACCAAGTGAAATTGATACGATTATTGTCGACCCACCAAGAGAGGGTTTAAAAGATAATGTTATTGAATATTTAAAAAGTAAACAAGCCAAAAAGATTATTTACATGTCTTGTAATATATTTACTTTAGCAAGAGATCTTAAAAAGTTAGAAAATAATTATAAAGTTTTAAAAGTATATGGGCTAGATATGTTTCCTTATACCAAACATATTGAAAGCATTTGTGTATTAAACTTAAAATAAACCATTATAAATAAAGGGGAAATTATGTTTAGTTATACTATCTAAAGTAAAATTTAAAAAAATTGTACTAAATGCTCACACACTTATTGACTAATGTGAGTACTAACTGCAAAATGATATATTCATATAGTAATTTATTATGAAAAAGTCGTTCCCTTTTTAACGAAAAAATATTAAAATTTTAGTTAGAAAGGGAACGGTATGAATTACGATATAAAAATTAGGTGTATTGATTGTGGATTAAAGACAAAATAAGTAGTTTATTTTTAAAGGAAGATATGATATAATTAATTAGAGTTAGAGAATAGGACGTGAATAAATGAACAAGAATGTATTATCGATAATTTTTTTTGTTAGTTTCTTTGTTTTAGCATATTTAATAGCTAGTTATTTAATTCCTGCTATTCAACTAGGAAAAGTAGTAATTAGTACAGAAGAATATGCTATTGGATTAAAAACTAATATGTTAATTAAATTACTTGCTTCTGTAATGTTTGCCATTATTGGGGCTTGTATACCACAAGTAAAATGGGGTAAAAATAAGTGAGTATTTGACAAATTATAAAAAAAATGGTATTATAACTCCTCGATAAAAAAAGGGGTGGGAGTTATGACACAATCACTTTATGATAATTGGATTGATTATTATGAATTATTAGGGCTTTCTTATGGTGAAGTTGATAGTGAAGAATTAAGAGAAGCCTATTTTGATATGTCTAAAAAGAATCATCCAGATCTACATTTTACCGGAGGTTTAGGATATTATCATGATATGCAATGCCTTATTAATGAAGCTTACAGAGTACTAAGTAATGAAAAACTAAAAAAACAATATGATAAATTATATGAAGAACATCTTAATCCTTTAGCAACGGATCATTTAGAAATTGATAATAAAGAAGATCTTATGGAATATATTGCTTCCTTAGACGAAGAACTACAAAATATCATTAGCGATATAACCATATTATTAAATAGAGTAGATAATAATACCCTTTTAGAAACGGAATATACAAGAATTGAAAATAATATTTTAGGTAGTATTTATCATGAACTTAATATGGCTTATGAAGCCGAAAATTTAGCAGAAAAAATGGAATTAGAAGAAAAAACCCCTATTATAAGAACTTATATTGATGATTTAATAAATATTTTAAATAGTGTACCAATGAATATGTTAGCAGCTAAATATAAAATTTCTTATGATAAAGAAAAAGTTAATGTCGAATTATTAGAAAAAGATACGCAAAAATATGGAGAAGAAAAAGGAACTAATAACTCTAAGTATTGTGATTTAAAAGAAGAAATAATTATTAAAAAAGCGGCATTAGCAAAAATTTTCTATATGATTAAGAATAGTAATGAAAATGATAGTGACTTAGAAAGTCAAGAATGTGTCTTAAAAGCCCAAATAAAAGAAGCTAAATATGTCTTTAAAGAAATGTATAGGGAATGCGATAGAATAAGTAAAGATGCTTATTTTAAAGAACAAAAAAGATATTTAAAAACTTATACTAAGATTATTAATGAATATCAAAATAAATTAATAGAGTTATATATTAAACTTGCTAATGTGGAAGCCGAAATGGCAAGTAGGGAATATTTAGATAAAAATGTAAGTAACAATGACTTAGAACAAAATTATCATTTAGTTAAAAGTAAAATTATCAGTATCGAAATAAAATGTAAGATGTATGAACAATTAAATTTATTAGATAATGCTGATTATTTAGCTTTAAAACAAGATTTAATTATGGAAAAAGGTTCTTGTGCTTATTATGAATATTTATTAGCTAGTACGGGAAATATCACCGAAGCGACGGTTAAAGCCCAAGAAATAAAATATCAAGTTATAAGAAGTGAGTTAAGAGAAGGAATGGAAAATAATCCTAATTCCGAATTAGTAGCCGTATATTCTTCTTTATATAACTTATACTTAGAAGAAAAAAGTAAAATAAGTCGTTAAGATGGTTTTCCCCCATCTTTTTTTCTTGACCTATACCCACTATCGGTATTATAATGATAATGGTGATTAAAATGGAAGAAAGAAAAATAAGAAAAACGGTGAGAACGGAAGCCGAAAAGAAAAATTTAAGTAGGAGATTAAACGTTATTAGTGGTCAAGTTAAAGGTGTAGTTAATATGCTTAATGAAGATCGGTATTGTGATGATATCTTAATTCAAATATCAGCGATTAATAACTCTTTAAATGCGGTAGCTAAAGAAATATTAAAAAGTCATTTAGAAACTTGTGTAGTAAAAGAAATTAAAGATGGTAATACCGAAATTATTAATGAAGTAATGGACTTATTTAGGAGAATAGAGTAGCAATGAATAAAATCATATTAAATATTGGAGGTATGAGTTGTGCGGGTTGTCAAGCGAGACTAGAAAAATACTTAAATAAACAAGATGGTATTAAAGAAGCGGTGGTCAATCTCGTTTTAGCCCAAGCCCAAATTACGTATGATGATACTTTAAATATATTAGATATTGAAAGATTTATTAAAGAAGCGGGTTACAAGTCTTTAGGCATATATAATCCTAAGATAGAGAAAAAGGAAGAAAAGTCTTTCTTTTCTTTGGTTGTGTTTAGTGTTTTAGCACTGTTAGTGTTATATATTGCGATGGCGGGGATGGTAGGACTTCCAAGTATTTCCTTTTTAGATATGGAAAAGTATCCTTTAAACTATACTATCAGTTTACTTGTTTTAACGATAATATTTCTCTTTTATGGACGGGATATCCTAAAACAAGGGATTAAAAACATAATTCATGGGAATCCCAATATGGATAGTTTAGTAACTTTAGGAGTGTTCACCAGTTTTATATATAGTTTCTATAATATGGTTTTAGTAATTAAAGGTAATACAAGTTTAGTCCATCATCTTTATTTTGAATCTTGTGCAATAATTATTTATTTTATTAAATTAGGAAGATTTATTGATAAACAAAGTAAGAATAAAACCAAGGCGGCTTTAGAAGAACTAGTGCAAATTACGCCATCTAAAGCTTTATTAAAAGAGGATGATTGGGAACGCGAAATTGGCATTGATGAAGTTAAAAAGAATGATATCTTAATATGTAAAACGGGAATGAAAATCGCCGTGGATGGAGTGGTAACATCTGGAAAATGCTATATTGATGAAAGTTTTATTACGGGTGAGAGTAAACCCGTTAAAAAAGAAAATGGCGATAAAGTTCTAGCGGGAAGTATAAATTTAGAGGGGTATATTTTATATGAAGCGGAAAGTATAGGACCCGATTCCACGATATCTTCGATTGTAAGATTAGTTGTGGAAGCTACCAATACGAAACCCAAAATTCAAAAACTAGCAGATACGATTAGTGCTTATTTTGTACCAGGGATTATCATTATTGCTATACTCACTTTACTTATCTATGTAGTAGGTGGTTTAGGAAACCCAATAATTCCTTTCGTTTCTGTCTTAGTAGTAGCTTGTCCTTGTGCTTTAGGGTTAGCCACTCCTTTAGCAGTTGTCATTAGTGAAGGACTTTCAGCGAAGAAAGGGATTCTAATTAAGAATAGTGCAGTATTTGAAACTGCTCCTTTAATAGATACGGTTATTTTTGATAAAACAGGGACTTTAACTTATGGTGAATTAAAACTTGCTAAACTTAATAACTATAGTGATTTAAAAAGAGAAGAAATTTTACAATATATCGGGAGTTTAGAAAATAAATCTACCCATCCTTTAGCAAGATCATTAGTAAAACTAGTAAATGAAGAACATATCCCTTTAGAAGAAGTAGAAGATTTTAAGGAAATACCAGGGGTAGGAATTAGGGGGAAAATCCACAAAAAAACTATCTATCTAGGAAATAATAAACTATTTAAAGAATTAAAAATAAAGAATAATTACTTAGAAGATGAAGAAGAATTAGCAAAAGATGGAGCGAGTATTATCTACTTTATTAGGGATAAGAAAGTTATGGCTTTACTAGGAATGCAAGATATTCCCAGGGAAAATAGTGAGAAAACGATAAAAGAGTTAAAAAGATTAGGGAAAGATGTGATGATGCTTACTGGGGATAATGAACTTACAGGGAAGGCGATAGCTAAAGAAGTAGGAATTAATAAAGTAATTGCTAGTGTAAGTCCTAGTGCGAAAAATAAAATTGTTAAAGATTTATTAAAAGAAGGACACCAAGTAATGATGGTTGGTGATGGGATTAATGATGCTGTATGTCTTACTAGTGCGACGATTGGGGTAAGTTTAAGTAGTGGTACTGATATTGCCGGGAATAGTGCGGAAGTTATTTTAATTCATAATGACTTAGAAGACTTAATTAAACTATTTAAAATAAGTAAAAAGACGATTAAGATTATTAAACAAAATTTGTTTTGGGCATTTTTCTATAATTTATTAATGATTCCTTTAGCAACGGGTTTGTTACCAATTAAGATTAATCCAATGCTAGCATCTTTAGCCATGGTATGTAGTAGTGTTACTGTAGTTTTAAATTCTCTTAGACTTAGGAGGGAATAATGGAAAAATATCAAGAAGTAGAACGAAGTATTATTAAGAAGTTTCGCAAACCCATATGGAGTAAATTTATTGAAGCTTTAAAAAAATATGAGTTAATAAATGAAAATGATAAGATTATGGTTTGTATGTCGGGTGGAAAAGATTCATTTTTGATGGCTAAATGTATTCAAGAACTTAAAAGACATGGTCAAATTCATTTTGATGCCCATTTTGTCGTAATGGATCCCGGCTATACCAAAGAAAATAGAAAAAAGATTATCGAAAACGCTAAATTATTAAATATACCGATTGAAATATTTGAAAGTGATATATTTGATGTGGTAGATATTGCCCAAGGAAAAAGCCCATGCTACTTATGTGCGCGGATGCGCAGAGGGCATTTATACAATAAAGCGGAAGAGTTAGGATGTAATAAAATTGCTTTAGGTCATCACTTTGACGATGTTATTGAAACCACCTTACTTTCAATGTTTTATGCCGCCGAATTTAAAACGATGATGCCCAAATTACATAGTGATAATTTTAAAGGGTTAGAACTTATAAGACCAATGTATCTTGTAAAAGAAAATGATATTATTTCGTGGAAAAATTATAATAACTTAGAATTTTTAAATTGTGCTTGTCATTTTACCGAAAAATGTGCAATTAATGAAGAAACAAGTAAAAGAAAAGAAATTAAAGAATTAATTAATGAATTAAGAAAAGTAAATGATAATATCGATTATAATATCTATAAATCTTTAGATAATATTAATTTAAACTGTGTTTTGGGGACAAAAAAAGATGGTAAATACCATAGCTTTTTAGATGATTATGATAAAAAGTAAGGTTAAAATTTTTTAGCAAGTCTTCTAATTCGGATATAATCCTTTTTAGATAAAGGTAAACCTAGAGAAAGTTTTTCTTTTAATGGTAAAGAACGACTTTCTTTTTTGGTGTCTTCATCTAGTTCTGCCCCTAATTTTTGAAAGAAATATTGCGTTGGAGCTGGTGCTACTTTATAAGCGTGAAATAATTCAAAATGAAGATTATAAAGATAATGAGCAAGGAGATTAGGTACATAATTAGGTAGAGTTCGTAACATATTTACGATATTTTGGTAACTATTTAGATAAGCAAGTCTTTCAATTAGATCAATATCATAATAATAAGAACTAGTATAATAAATAAGATTAGTATCATGATTTACCTTTTTATAATCTTCACTATTTTTATCTATACTACGTAGTTTTAAGCATCTTAAATCAAAATATTTATCATAAGTAAGGAGTAAGTGATTTGTTAAATTAGTATCTAATTCTTCTGAAATAACCTTATTTTGATAAGCATGAATACATTCATGAAGAATATGATCGACAAAATAGAAATATTTATAAAGTTTTAGTTCAAATTCCGTGTATTTAAGGGAATCTATTTCTTCTTTAAAGTATTTTAAAGAGTTTTCTAAATCTATTTCAATAATTTTATAAACAAAATCATAATCGCAGAAAGAATCGGACTCTGGATTACAATGAATTAATTTAACATTTAAGACATAATCAGCAATATTATAATAAGAACTTATAATATCTGTTAAACTAACTAAAAAAGGGCGATCAACTTCCTTTTCTTCTTTTAAATAACTTAAAATTAAATTAAGTATATTATGATACATTTCCATCTTTTTCATAAAAAATCCCTTTCTTTAAAAGACAGGGATTATTGTAACAAAGGAATGGTCTTTTGTCCATATTTAATTTAAAATATAGATACCAATCGTAAGATAAGTAGCAAAAGTTATCCAAATAAGATAAATAATATTTAAATAAGCACTTACTTTGTATTTCTTAAAGAATAAATACACCATATAGTAGACAAGTATATCAAGAAAGATTATCCAAAGGATAGATAAAAAGCGAAATTTAAAGACAAAGAAGATAAAACTCCATAAGTAATTTACAACTAATTGGAAATAATAGATAAACTTTTCCTTAGAACTAACGGTACTATTTTTATGAAGTAAGTAGTAAGAAACGCCTAAAAGTAAGTAAATTATGGTCCAAGCAATAGGAAATAATATTTTTGGGGGAGCAAATGGGGGTTTTACTAAAGAACTATAATCAATATATTTAGAGATAAAGAAACCTACTAAAGAACCAATAATTATTGGGAAGAATAAATAAAATAAATTTTTTAATAAATCTTTTTTCATAAGCACCTCTTGGTCTTATTTTATGCCGAATAATAGGGAAATATGCGTTATTAAAGTGTCAAAATTTGCATATTATTTATAAATGTGGTATAATTAGGAAGTTCGAGGTGAGATATAAATGTCGAGAACGGACAAATTAGAATTTTGTAATTTAATTGATAATATTATAAATAATGATAATTTTAAAGCTCTAGATAATGAATTACACCATGGGATATCAAGATATGATCACTCTATAAGAGTTGCGAAAGCTACTTACTTTGTAGGGAAGAGATTACATCTAAAGAAATTAGAAGAAACAGTAATCGCCGCCGTATTACACGATTACTATTTAGATAAAGATTTAGGAGAGTTTAATGCTAAAGAAAAATTAAAGGAACATCCTATCGCCGCTTGTGAAAATGCGAAGAGAGACTTTAATGTTAATGATTTTCAACAAAATATTATAAAAACGCATATGTTTCCTATATGTAAGGAACTTCCTAAATACAAAGAAAGTTATTTAGTATCAACAATGGATAAATGTGTAGCAGCTTATGAAATGTATAAGTTTAAGTTTAGTTTAATCTTTACAATCTGGGCTTTATTTATCTTTAATATGATAACATTACAAAAATAAAAGAATACAAGAAACATCTTGTATTTTTAATTTAAAAAAACATCACTATTAGTGATATTTTTTAAGCTTGTTTCTTCATAGCTCTTGCTTCTCTAGCGGTAGTAACATATTTTTTACCATCGATAGTAACTGTAACTTTATTTAATTTTCTTTTAGTTTTAGTAGCATTAAGAGCATGACTTCTTAAATTTCCTGTTAAAGGTTTTCTGCTAGTTATTTTGGTTGCCATAGTTAATCCCTCCTTAAATAAATACTTCGTTTTGTACTAATTAATATTACTATAAATTATGGTTAAAGTCAATTAATTATTCACTTTTGGATTTAATCCTAAAGTAAGAACGTTGTTTTGATACTCTAATAAACCAATTATTTCTTCTAAATGAGCTCGTTCATTTTCACAATCTAGATAGATATTAGTAGAAACATCTAAAGTTTTTAATAATTCTTCCCAATTTTGATAATTGTTTATTGGTTTTAATGTATCTTTAAGAAGATTATAAAAACCTGGGCCTAAAGCTTGTTTTAAAAGGAAATCATAACTAGTTTTAAAAGTTTTATAAAGATATGCTAAAGTGCTTTCATAATCCTTAATCATATAACCATCTTGATGTAATTCTAATTCGGCGATTTCACATTCTAATTCCCAAGTTCTTTTAGTAATATCTTCTTTTGTTAAGCTATTAGTATACATAGGATTATTTTTAGCATAACATTCTAGTAAAAACTCGCGATTAGCAATAAAGCTTTTAATATCATCAGTTACAAAATCTAATTTACCTAGATTATCTAAATTTGTTAATTTCCAAGTTATTTGTAGATCACTAAATCCTAATCTTCGTAATAAACTTTCATAATTATTAAATATTTTCCCAAAAGCAATGTAAGTAGCTTCTAGTTTTAAGTATTCTTCTTTAATATTCATAAACGATTCCTTCCTTCTTGTATGTTTTATTCTATCAAAGAAATGAAATAATTGTCAATTCTTTAATGAATATATGTTATTTATTTAAAGAATAACTTAAAAAAAACAATTTTTTTTAGTATCCCATGATAAAATTAGTCACCGAAAA
>CANQHM010000044.1 GCA_947623845.1 uncultured Bacilli bacterium
CCCCCCGTCAAGAAAAAGTTTTAGTTGCATTTTCTGTAAATTTGTGTATATAATATATGTAGGAACAAGAAAAGAGACACCATTTTCCTATGTGGTGCTCATTTCCCAATCCTTTAGGAAAGGCACCCTTTAGGGTGTTTTATTTTTGTCATTAATAATTCTTGCAATCAATACAAGAATTATTGCGAACATAACAAGTTCGGCCATGATTAACCCCCCTCTTATTTTTTCGAGGAATATGAATCATATATTTTTTGTAAAATAAAATCCTCAAATATTTTGAGAATTTTTACTTTCTTTTTAATTAGCGGAAACCTCCGCCACCTCCGCCGCCGCCGAAGGAACCACCGCCTCCGCCGCCGGAAGAGAATCCGCCTCCCCCAGAAGAATAACTTTGAGCTCTACTTCTAGCAACATCTACTCTACTCATATTATTATAAGAGAAATTATAGAAGAAAATATAATCATCATAAGTTGTCTCCGTAACAATTTCAGGAATTAAACGTTTTAATTCTTTAGCAACTTGTTTGGCAATACCAAATATTTGGGCATACATAAGATATTCTTCCCATAAAGTTACTTCAATAACACTACGATCATCGATTCGACTAAAATCTTTTAAGAATTTTTTAAGGCCCCCTAATTCTTTAGCCATTTCAAATATTTTAGTAGAAGCAATATATTTACTACTTTTAAATAACCCTTTACCATTTTCTACTTTAACTAATTCTAAACTCGTAAGTCTTTGTTTTTCATCTTCTAAAATATCATTAAACCAAGCATCGATTTTTTCATAATGATTATTACACCAAGTACCGAATTCATCATTTTCTAAATAACCATCATGACTAGCATCAATCATATAATTATATAAAGTTCTTTCTTTTTCATAAGGAATTAAAGTACTAATTTCTTCTTTAGTTTTTAATACTATAACATTATTTTTAGCTGTTCTATCAATTCCATTAACATTATAAATACTTCCCTTTTTAATCATATCAATTAATTTATTTTTATAAAAATATAAGATTAGAGCTCCAAAGAAGTCGGTTTTCTTTTTCATTAAATCATATTCATTACTTAAGAAGAAGGCCGTATATAAGTTTTTATTACAAGGGATATCTCTAAAGTATGGAACATCTTTAGGTATTTTTTCTTCACCCTTTTGTTTAGTAAGATATTTATTAGAATTTTTTACAGCTAATCCGATGGTTAAAAATATACAAAATACAGGGATAAATACTGATACCATCGTAATTATAATAGATATAATAGATTCTTTAGCTTCGTTATAAACAGTAGCTCCTTCTTCAGCCATATCTAAATAGTCTTCAAAGTTAGCATCATAGTAATTGGTATTATTAAAATAATCTTTGGGAAATTTTACTAACAAAGTTATATATTCATCACTATCAAGGCGTCCATCACTACCAGCTTCAATATACCCATTATATACATACGCTGTGCCACCATAATTGCCAAAGCCCCAAACTGGTGTATCATCACTTAAATAATCATAAGTATCAATTTTAATATGGACATCTTCTGGAGCGTTAGATAAATCATTTGGTATTAATGTCCAATAAAGCATGTCCGCATCATTTAATTTGGCAATAAAATTGGTAATTGTATAAGTCATCGTATAGATATTATTGCCATAATTACTTATTCCAAAACATAATTCTAAACCATCATCGATATAATTAATTCCACTTTTATATTTCTTACTTTCAAAAGAAGCAGAAGTATTCCAATAATCCTGAGGCGTATATAAAGTATTTTTATCTCTTACTGTAAAATTTAAAAATTCACTATTCCCAATATTATAGTATGGTTTATATACCTCAGTACCAGAATCGGTATATACATCCCAAGTTTCGGTAACATAAGCTGTTCCGTTCTTATCAATATCTATATCCATATCAATAGAATTAATCCGATTAGCTTTAACATTCATTATAAATAAAAATGCTACTAAGATACTAAATAATTTTTTCATAACTACTCACCTAATATAATTTTATCATATATTTTATTTTTAACAACTTAAAAAACTGCTTTAAGCAGTTCTTTAAAATGAAACTTTAACGTTTTCTCTTTCTTCTTTTAAAGCTTCAAAGTAAGTTTCTTCTTTAAAACCAAACATTTTAGCAACTATATTACTAGGTATTTTCATAACTTTATCATTATATTTTAAGACGATATCATTATAAAATCCTCTAGCATAACTAATTTTATCTTCAGTTTCTTTAAGCTCGGCTTGTAGATCTAAAAAATTAGTATTAGATTTTAATTCTGGATAACTTTCAGCTAAAGCAAATAATTTAGAAACACTTCTAGTAAGTTCATTAGAAGCTTTCATCTCATCTTCTTTAGTAGTAGCACTATTAAAAGTATTTCTAGCTTTTACAACATCTTCAAAAGTATCTTTTTCATGTTTAGCATAACCCTTAACAGTTTCAACCACATTAGGAATTAAATCAAATCTTCTTTTTAATTGAATATCAATTTGACTCCATTCATCTCTTACTTTATTTCTTAATCCTACTAATGAATTATAAGTACTAAAGACATAAATTAGTAATAATACTACTATAGCTACTATTGCAATAATATATGGCATACTTAATCCTCCTTATAAATATATATTATCATAGATAATTTTATAAAACAAGAGAGGTCTTTATGAATTTTTTTATTACGGGTTTAATAGTAGGTATTGTAAGTTTAATACCGGGTATATCAGGTGGTACTATTATTATGTTAAGTAGTAAATATCAGGAAATATTAGATGGAATATCTACTTTAAATTTTAAGATTATATCCCGTATTTTACTAGGAGTTATTATTGGTACGATATTTATTGCCAAATTTATTGAATATTTATTTATAACTATTCCCGTAGAAACTTTATTTTTCTTTATTGGTCTATTAATACTTTCTTTACCTAAATTAATTAAACAAGAAGCTAAGTATTTTTCTTTTCCCTATTTATTAATAGGAATGTCCATCATATATATTATTTTTCTTTTAACTCCTAGTCACTCTCTAGTTATAACTTCTTATCCGCCCTTAACATTTACTTTTTTAATAATCTTTATGTTATGTGGTTTACTTGACGGTTTCTTTACAATACTACCAGGTATATCTGGTTCTTTAGTTATGATGATTTTAGGACCATACTATTTATATAAAAGTTATCTAGCTAATCTTAATTTATTTACTATTATTCCCTTATTATTTTATTTTTTAGGAGATTTATTAGGTATCTTACTAGGTAGTAAATTATCAATTATTTTACTTAAAAAATACCACCAAGGAACTATTTCTATCCTTAGTGGTATGATGATAATGAGTATTGTTTTATTAATCCCTAAAGTAACTTATACTCCATCTTTAATACTTACTTCTTTATTATCCTTTCTTCTTAGTATTATACCTATAAGAGTTATTAACAAACTAACAAGAAATTAATCTGTTCCATCTTGTTAATTAGACAGCAGTCAACACTGAACGGAAAGTGGAAATTTGGTGAGACATTCCCGTATTAAAACTACTGGCGAAAAGACCTCGATTTATGTCATGATATAACCCACCACCACGTATAAACCACGGTACGACAACACCATTAGAATTAGGTAATTGAACTACATTTTTATTCCAACCTCCTGGATATGTTCTAAAATTTTCTAATATTTCTCTTGTAGCATCTCCTAGATGACCGCGTTCATGAGTTATCATACTATCACTAAATCCGTATACATCATAGTATTTAGAATCTGGTAAATAGCCTGCCAAATCCGGTGAACTTGTTTGAAATCCTGAGCCTCCTAACAATAAATCTGTTCCATCTTGATTAACAATAATACCCATAACATATTCCCATATTCCTCCGGACATATCATATATACCATACATATTTCCTGTAGTACTTGCTTTTACACCATTTGCGTTCCATTTTTTAACATCTGCGCATTCTACAATTGCCCCATCTTCTTTATTGTATTCTTCTTGGGCTTTTACGCTGTCTCCAACACATCCAGTTGCAATTCCACCATATTTAGTTACACCATCTAATCCTGTACCTTGTGCCTTATTATTTATCCATACTTCACACTCTTCAAAAGTCATACCATCTATATTACAAGTTTTTTTGTCTTTATATATACCATAAATACTTTGAGTTAAATAAGCAACAGCGCCCCAATCAGTATTCTTCATTATATGGGTATCAACTATATTTGAATTTAAATTATATTTAGTAGCATTTTGTTCTTCTATGTCTCTTACAGCTTTAAAACTTACAGATATGCTTTTAGCTATTACACTAATTTTATTTGGTAATATTGTTATTTCGTTAATTTCATTATTCTTAGTACCCATTGGATCAGTTGGATCACTTGGTTCGAACTTACCTACCCATATTCCTTTTAATTCTGTTCCATTTTCTTCAAATGTACCTTTAAAGGTAAAAGCAGGATGCGTATACCAATCGCCATTTTTAACATCAACTTGAGTATTCTTATCTTTACAATCTTCAGTTATTGTTCCATCATTATTATTAGTATATGCACATTTTATATTTCCAGTATTTTCTGTACCTTCTTCAAAATCAATATTTATTAATTGTTTTTCCACTCCTTCATTATTTACATTCCATAATTGATATTTGTATCTAGGAATCCACACATACATTTGAAGTATGTCACTTTCTTGTACTTCTTGATGTCCTCTTAAATTACCATATTCATCATAAAATTTTGCTTTTATTGTCTCATTAGTATTATCAATTAATACAGCATTCGCCCATTTATTTTCATCATAGTTATACCATTCACTAGTTACATCTGCTACATATATTTTCCCATTTTCAAAATATACTGGTATCATTCCTTGGTATAATTCCGGGTAATTTGCTCCACTTTCATCTTTATAAGTGTTCCCAAACATAACAGTACACTTATCAGCATGACTAGCTTTTAGTATAACTTTCCAGTTTTTTTTATCAAAAGAAAGTTCAGATCCTTTTTCACATTCATATCCACCATATTGAAATCCTTCTTCTTGATTAGGAAAATCTTCTCTAGGTTCGCCATTAACTAAAACAGACAAAATAATATCTCTTCTTTTAAATTCACCTACGGTATTAAACACTAATTTTTGAGTATGTCTTACTTGATATAGTGCAAACGAATAACCAAGTATACCAACTACTAATAATGCACATATACTTATTATGACTTTCTTTTTATTAGCATTTTTAATTTTACCTAGTTCTTTTTCAGGATTAAATTTCTTCATTCTATGATTACCTTACTTTCATAATAATCATAGCAAATTATACCCCCCCCCCGTCAAGACATAAGTTTAATATTTTTACCATTTTATAGCTGATACCCATATAAAAAGATTACATCCTATATTGACGTAATCTCGTAATTAATTTAACTATTCTGCTGATAAAATAGAGCGGAACGAAATATTCCATGCCGCATTACCATGAACATTGGCAAACGCGAAGACACCTGCACTAGTGCCATGGTTGTACTGGGCTCCGTATGTGAACCATGGGTTTGCACCACTAGTAGTAGCATTAGGGAAGACTGCTAAATCTCCATTCCATCCTCCTGCACCAACTCCAAAATTTGACAATGTTTCCCTTGTTGCATCTCCTAAATGTCCTCTTGCATGTGTTAAAGTATTATTGCTAAATGTATACATATCATAATACTTAGCATCTGGTAATGATGTAGCTTGTAATCCACTACTTGCGATATATAATCCTCCACCTGTTTGATTTACAGTTGCACCCATTACATATTCAAATGCTCCTCCGGCCATGTCATAAACTCCGTATATATTACCAGTTGTACTTGCTTTTACTCCTCCAGTATTCCATTTTTTGTCATCGTCACATTTGGCTGGAGTATTTTCTTCTGTATTCCATTTTACTTTTGCACTTACACTTTCTCCTACACATCCAGTATATGTCCCTCCATAGGCCCAAGAAACGAAAGTTTCATTTGTTCCAGTACCTTGAGCTGTATTATTTATCCATACTTCACATGCTGCAAAATCCATTCCATCTATATTACAAGTATTCTCATCTTTATATATTCCATATATACTTTGAGTTAAATATGCTACTGCTCCCCATTCAATATTTTTCATTAAATGTGTATCTACTTCTGTAGAATTTAAGTTATACTTAGAATTTGTTTCAATTGCTCTTTCTGCGTTAAATATTGCATTTACCATTTTTACAACCATTGATGTCTTATCTGGTAATATCGTTATTTCACTTATAACATTAATTTTTCTTCCAGTTGGATCGGTTGGATCACTTGGTTCAAATTTCCCTACCCAAAATCCTGGTAATTCAGTTTCTCCAAATGTAAATGCTGGATGCGTATACCAATCGTTGTTTTGAACAGTATTTTCAGTTCCTTTTTTTACACATTTTTCTTCTACTGTTCCGTCTTTCATATCGGTATAAGTACAAGTTATGTCACCGGTATTTTCTGTATCTTTTTCAAATTTAATATTAATTAATTGCTTTGGTTTACCTTCATTATTGACATTCCATAATTGATACTTGTATCTTGGTATCCATACATACATTTGAAGAACTTCTTCCATAGGTACTTGGATTCCAGCGATATCATCTCTTAATGTATTATCTGATTTAAAATATTTGTTTTTTATTGTTGTATTAGATGCATCTACTAATACGGCATTCGCCCATCTATGATCTCTATAGTTATACCAATCAGTATTTAAATCAGCAACATACATTAAACCATTATTGCCATATACTATAGGAATCATACCTTGATATAACTCTGGCGTATTAGGAAGGTTACCTGTTTCAAATTTTATGGTACACTTATTTGGGCCTTTACTACTAAAGTGAAATTCCCATTCAGTATTGTCAAAATAAGCTTCTTGATATTCTTTATCACATTCAATACCAGTATATATGATACCAGAATCTTTATTAGGAAAATTATCTTCTGTTTTACCATCTACTAAAACTGATAAATAAATATCTCTTTTCTTAAAACTATCAACATTATTATATACTAAATTATTAGTGTGTCTTACTTGGTATAGTGCATAAGTACTTCCTATTGCTATAATAACTAAGAGAGTACACACTCCAATAATTATTTTATTTTTATTACCTTTCTTTATTTTGTCTAATTCTTTTTCAGGATTAATCTTTCTCATAACAATACCTACCTTTTATTTAAGTATAATTCGAGAGTCTTAAAATATTTGTCGAATTATACTCTACTTTCTTTTAAAGTATAGCACACTATTTTATAAAAATCTAGTGCTATAAGCACATAAACTAATGGTTAACTTTATTAGAAAATATAAATAGGAGTTGATATTAGTGGCGGTAGGAATTAAAGTTAAAAATGAAGATACTTTTTATTATGATATTGTAAGAAAGAATATTAAAAAATATCGCAAAGAGAAAGGTTATACTTTACAAAGATTAGCAGAAGAAGCTGATATGAGTATGGACTATTTAGCAGAAATAGAAAGTGAAAAAAGAAGAAAAAGTTTTAGTTTAGCTATTTTAGGAAGAATAGCAGATGTTTTAGATGTTGATATTATAAATTTTTTTAAATCACAAAAATAACCATTTAACGACAATAAAACTAGCAATGATACCAACTAGGTCGGCACATAATCCTACAGGGAGAGCATACCTAGTTTTTGTTATTTTTACACTACCAAAATAGAGAGCTAAAACATAGATGGTAGTATCGGTACACCCTTGTAAAGTAGATGCTAGTAAGCCAAGATAACTATCGGGTCCAAAGGTTTGTAAAATATTTGAGAGAATCGCTAAAGAAGCGGTGCCACTAATAGGTCTTACTAAAGCCATAGGAAGTATTTCTAAAGGAATATTTACTTTGGCAAAGAAGTTGCTTAAAAATCCTAAAATAAAATAGATAACATTACTACGAATAAAGATGTTGATAGCGAATACCATCGCCACAATAGCGGGGGCAAGTTTAAAAATGGTAACTAAACCATCTTTAGCTCCTTCTAAAAAAGTATCATAAACATTTACTTTTTTCTTAAAACCATAAAAGATAATACCTAAAACAATTAAAGGAATTATAACACTAGATATAAAACTCATTTATGCCTCCTTCTAATTAGATAATCAATAAATAATCCCGCGGCACTCGCGATAAAGGTTGCAATTAAGGAAGATAAGATAATACAAGATGGGTTACTACTACCAGATGCCATACGAAGCGCAATAACAGTGGTAGGGATAATGGTGACACCTGAGGTATTTAAAACTAAAAAGGTGATCATGGCGTCACTAGCTTTCGTTTTATCTTTATTTTCTTTTTGCATTTCTTCCATCGCTTTAAGGCCAAAAGGAGTCGCCGCACTACCTAACCCAATCATATTAGCAGCGATGTTACTCGCCATATAACCTAAAGCTTTGGAACTTTTTAGTGAAGGAAATATACGTGATAATAAGGGTTTGATAAGATGGGCAAATTTATCTAATAAGCCACTAGAACTAGCAATATTCATAAGACCTGACCATAACACCATCATAGGAATTAAATCAATTACTAAGTTAATACCCGATTTCGCACTTAAAACTATTTCATTATTTATGGCTTCAATATTTCCACTTACTAAACCATATAAAATCCCAATACTAATTAAACCAACCCAAACAATATTAATCATTTCCAAAACATTAGAAAATCTAAAAGTCTTTTAAAGAAACTTTTCTTTTCTGCTTTCTTTAGATTTTTACTTAATAAGATATTTTTTTCTAATACTTTTTTACCATCTATTTTAATAATCGCTTTCCCTACCGCATCCCCTTCTAGAGCTTGAGGATTTTTTTCGATTTCATAAGTTACAGTTACTTTTTCTTTATTCTTTTTTAGGATATAAACATCACTATCGATATAAAGAGTACCATCATAATAATTATCATTAATATTTAATGTTTCTTTATCAAGTACTAGTTCTCTTTCATATTTTTGAAAATTTTCTTCATATAAGTTTTTATGATCAAGAAAGTCATTACCATCATTTAAAGTAACAACAATTAAGTTTTTATTATCTTTAGAAGCACTAGTTACTAAAGTACGACGAGCTTTTTCCGTAAATCCGGTTTTACCACCAGTCGTATATTTATACATACTTAATAGTTTATTTTTATTATGCCAGACGTAAGTTTTATAATCGGTTTTAACGGTTATATCTTTGGTACTAACAATAGTTTTAAAAGTTTTATTTTGCATAGCATAAGCCATTAGTAAAGCCATATCATAAGCGGTCGACGTATTACCATTACCATCTTGTTCTTCTAAGCCACTACTATTTACAAAAGTGGTATCTTTCATACCCAGAATACTTGCTTTCTCATTCATTAAAGAAACGAAGTTTTCCATACTACCACCTACATATTTGGCAATCATCATGGCGGCATCATTCCCACTTCTTAACATTAAACCATATAACATATCTTTTAAAGTCATATGTTCCCCTATTTCAATATAAATACCACTACCATAACTTCTTA
>CANQHM010000045.1 GCA_947623845.1 uncultured Bacilli bacterium
AACAAAAAAAGGATTTTGACAACCCTTTATTTAACTTTTTTTTCATTTAAATTTTCGTATCTTTTTCCCACTATCTTCATAAACATATATATTCCTATTAAAGTATACGATACATCCCATACCATATTCCAAATAGTAAGTGTTACTTTGGTAAATTCAAAAGCCATTGAAGTAAAGTAATCTAATCCTAAATCTCTAATTAATATAAAAGGTAATTTAAATGTTGCTATTATTAATACTATTACTATCATTTCTAAGAAAAAATAAAATAGTTGTTTTAATCCTACTTTACTTGTATATTTAACTATTTCATTTATACTTTTTTTAAATCTTTTAAAAGTTTCTTTCATATTATTCACCAGTACTAGGTTCTCCTGATACTATATGTTGTACATTAGCTCTATCAGGAACTGTTACTACCGAAATAGTAGCTTTAAATGTTCCACTCATTGAAGGATCAGGTGTTGTTGTACAAGTTCCAGTTGCTTCATCTATTGTACATTCTTGAACTCCACCAGTTTCATCATCTATCCAAAATAAGAATTTTAAATCATTTTTACTAGCTCCCGCACTATTTATTGCGGTTAAAGAAATGGTATCAATTAAATAACTAGTAGACTCAGTATAAATTTCATCAGCCACTTTTAACCATTTTTCTCCTGTTGTCACTGGACTTGTTGTTGCTGCTGTTATTGTATCTAATAACTTTGTTGTATAATCGCTACCATTATTATAAGCTACATTAATATGGGGTACTAAACCTTCTGTTGATTCATTTAACACATTAACAAATACATAAGCTTTAACTGGAAAAGCATTAGGGTTACTTAAATTAAATGTATAAGGTGTTTGTGCTAATCCTTGTTCATCGCTAATAGGGTATCGATTTGTTAAATTAATATTATTAGTCCCCTCAGTAAAGTTCATTAGAACGTCTCCAGTTTGCACAACTATATCATTACCCACACCACTTACTTGCGTTGTAAAATATGCATAAGAAAATCCTGTTAAGGTGACCATAACCATCATTATAACGACACTTGATAATGCTACTTTATACTTAAATCTAATATGCATCATATTGATTACCCTTTCCTACTATTTTTATTTTAAAATAAAATCTTGTATTTGTCAAAACTTTTATTGCTATATTTGGTAAATAAATGTATAATAAGTTTAGAAAAGAGGTATTTATAATGAAAATTGAAATAACTAAAGATAGTAAAACCAACCTTTTTACATCTATTGCTATCTTTATTTTAGGAGCTTTATTATTTAGTAAACCCGATGAAGTAGTTAAATTTATATCTTATATTTTTGGAGCTTTATTTGCTATATATGGTATCTATTCTATATATCGTTATTCTAAAGATAAATTAAATATGAATTTAATTACTGGGATTATTTGTATAATTATTGCTTTAGTATTTATTTTCTTAGCTGATGTTATTGAAGCAACTATTAGATATTTTATTGGAGCATGGATTTTATTTGCTGGTATAACTCGTCTTATTTATTCTCTAAGTTATATGGATAGAAAAGATAATCGTTTTGTTAGTTCTTTAATTATATCTATTTTACTAATTATTATTGGTTTCTATATTATCTTAGTTTCTAATTTAGTATTATCTACTATTGGTGTTCTTCTTATGTTATATGCTGGTTTAGAAATTGCAGGATTTGCCTTTGATATTATTGATAGCAAAAAGAATAATCCTCCTAAGGAAGCTATACCTGATGCCGTAATAGTTAGTGATAATAAACAAACTAAAAAAGATAAAAAGAACAAAAAGAAAAGCAAATAAAAAGAAGCTTTGCAAAAAAAGCTTTTTTTAATGGATTTCAAAAGGAAATGTTTCTTCTACAACTCCACAATTATCGTTAAGTTCTGTCTTTCCTTCAACATAATCATTTAATTCATAAGTGTAATATAAGTCTTTTTCTTGGTATAACCCAACCACTACTTTCGCATTTTTATCTATTCCTTTAAAGTAATCAGTGTCTACTAAGTATAAGTAATGATTATTTTTATTACAAATTAACTTAACATCCTCTTCCGTAATAGCGTTTATTTTGTCTTTTGCATCCTCTTGGGCATCAACTAATAAAGACTCCCTTGCTGCACTTGCAGCTTTATTAAGCATATCTTTCCCATCTGGTTTTAATTCTTTGTGATACCCAAGTAAAAATCCTCCAGCACATAAAACCGTAAATAATAAAATACAACCTATTGTTATTAAAGCATTTTTCATTCTTCTTCACTCCAATCCATAAGGCCATCTTCACAATAATCTTTAAATACGTCTTTATATAATCCTATACCATCAATATAATAAACTCCATTTTTATGGAAACCCAAGAATGCTACCTCTTGACTTCCAAACTTCGCATTAAAAACAAAATACTCTTTCCCATCACAAATAACTTTTAAGTCCTTATATTCTTTCGTCTCTAAATTAGAATTAGCTAAAGCTCCCGTAACTAATTCTTCTTTTACTATGCTTTCCATACTATTTTCTAGTTTTGGTGTAAAATCAATACTTCTTCCTACTGCGTACGCTATTCCTACACCCATAAGCATAACTAACCCAATCACTACCCCTGCTATTATTTTCTTTTTCACCTAAATTTTCCTTTCTCTACATAAAAAGAGCATCAACTGCTCTAATTATCATTACCAAATAATTCTAATAAATGTAAGAAGATATTAATATAATCTAAGTATAACTCTAAAGCTCCTAAAATCATTAAATTATCTTCTGGTACACCACTATCACTAAGTCTTTTAACATTTTGCACATCATATGCTGTAATTCCCATAAATATTAAAAGTGTTACCGCCGAAATTGCAATATCAAAGGTACTATTACCAATAAAGATATTAATAAGTGAACAAATAATCATTGCAATTAAAGCCATAAATAAGTAAGTACTAAACTTTGTTAAATCAATATTTGTTTTATAACCTAAAATTGCAAAGATTAAGAACACTAACGCTGCCGCCACAAATATTAATAATATAGACTCAATTTGATAAACTACAAATACGGATCCAAAGGTAAGTCCACTAACAAAGGAATACAACAAGAATGAAACCCTCGCTCCTGTCTTACTCATCTTCATAACTCTTGCTGACAAAAATATTACTAATCCTAACTCTAATAGTATAAGTATCCAATAAGCTCCCGTACTAAATATATTATTTAGCATATTTTCATTAATACTTACAATATAACCTGTAAGAAATGTTACTAATAAACCCGCAAACATCCATAAAAATGTTCCAGCCATTACTTTGTTTTTCATCTAATCCTCCTAAAACATTATATTTTATATTCCTAATTATACTACAATCTTATCTCTTGTACAAGAGAGTTAAAAATGCTATAATTTATTAGAAGATAAGGGTGTTAGCTATGAAGATGACTAAGATAATTGGTAGTATAGGACCAGCTAGTAGTGATATTAAAACTCTTACTAATATGGTATTAGAGGGTATGAATGTTGCTCGTATTAATTTTTCTCATGCTAATCTTTATGCTACTAATGAAATTATAGCTAACTTAAAAAAAGTACGGGAACTTACTAATGAAAATATTGCAATTCTTTATGATACTAAAGGCCCGGAATTACGTACTTTAGATATGTATAATAATGAAATAGAACTAGTTAAAGATAATGATATAAAAATAACGAAAAGAATCTGTGTTGGTACAACCTATGAATTTAGTTTAAATCATCCTGAAGTAATCGATATTCTAGATTATAATGATATTATCTATTTAGAAAATGGTTTAATAAAATTACAAGTTATTAAAAAAGATCCTGATTCCGTTTTATGTCATATTCTAAATAGTGGTACTTTAGGTAGTAGAAAATCGGTAAGTATTCCTAACAAGAAATTAAACATTCCCTATTTAAGTGATAATGATAAAAAAGATATTGCTTATGCTTTGTCTCATGATATCGACTTTCTTGCCTTATCTTTTGTTTCTAGTAGTGAAGATATCTTTGAAGTAAAAAAATATTTACAAGAATTTCATAAAGAAGATCTCCCTCTTATTTGTAAAATAGAAAATCAACTAGGTATTGATAATCTTCATGATATTTTAAATAATTGTGATGGTATTATGGTCGCAAGAGGAGATTTAGGTACCGAACTTCCTTTAGAAACTCTTCCTTTAATTCAAAAAGATATTATTACGAAATGTCGTGAACAAGGTAAAATTGCGATTGTAGCAACCGAAATGTTAGAAAGTATGATTAATAATCCTCGTCCTACGAGAGCGGAAGTAAGTGATGTTGCAAATGCCGTGATTGATGGCGCCGATGCTGTTATGTTAAGTGGCGAAACTACCATTGGTAAATACCCTGTCGAAGCCGTAAAACAAATGAAAGATATTTGTGAAACTACGGAAAAAAATATAACTCTTACTAATAAATTTAATTATTTAAAAGATTATGATATTACCGAAACCATTTCTAAATCCGTCGTTGAAAGTGCTAACCTAATTAACTCTAAATTAATCGTTGCTAACACGTTATCTGGTCTTACCGCCAAAAAGATTAGTAATTTAAAACCCCACTGCCCTATTCTTGCTACTTGTACTAGTACCCAAGTTGCTCGTAACCTTTCTTTATATTGGGGCATCTACCCTAAACTCGTCCCTATTCTATCAACTACCGATGAAATAATTACCAATTCTCTTAGTGTCGCCAAGACATTTATGAATTTAGCAAAAAAAGATACCATCATTATAACTGGTAGTTTCCCCCTTAATAGTAATTCTACCAATTTAATGAAAATTGAAGAAATATAGTAGTAAAGATTTTAATTTAATGCTATAATATTTTATAGGAGTAGACGTATATGAAAAGAATTAACGTTAAATCAGTATTTATAATATTAGTTACTTTTTCTTTGGCTTTTAGTGCCACTTTTGTTTTCTTTTCTATCCATAGTGTTAAAGAAGAAAAAGTTAATATTAATAAAAAATCCGCTATTGCATCCATCATTAATGATATGAGTTCTTTGAGTATTAGCGAAGCCTCTAGTATTCCCGAAGGTAGTGTTAGTGAAGTTCGTTTAGTAGGGCCCGCTAAGTATTTTCAAGATAATGATGCCTTTGTTATAGGGGATTCATATGCCGAGGGTCTTACCGCTTATAATGTTTTAAGTAAAGATAGTGTAGTTTGGACGAGAGGTCGTTCGGTAAAATATGCCGTTAAAGATTTACAAACTATTTTAGATAGTGGTAAAACTCCTAAATATTTATTTATGCAATATGGTGTTAATGATGTTGTAAGTTATGGTTCTAATATCGATGGTTTCATTAATGCTTATAAAGGAAGTTTAGAGGAAATAAAAAAGGAAGTACCTGATACTAAACTTTATGTCAATTTAATTGGTAACGCAACAAGAAGCGATGTTAAAGATTTAATTCCTCAATATAATGAAAAGATGCTCACAATGTGTACGGAAGAAAATGTTACTTGTGTTGATAATAACCCTATATTAGAAACCCAAGAAAATCCTATTTATAATGATGGTATTCATCCTAAACCTTTCTTCTTTAAAGAATGGGCTTATAATATGTTAACTGTTGCTGGTATTGGTTAAGATTTTAACTCCTTATTCATATATTTAAATAAAGGAGTTTTTTTATGCAGAAAAAATTAAAAATATATGTATATGCGATTACAAAGAATGAAAGTAAATTTGTAAATACTTGGGTTAAATCTATGCAAGAAGCTGATGGTATTTATGTTTTAGATACTGGGTCTACTGATAATACCGTAAAATTATTACAAGATAATAAGATTCATGTTACGGTAAAAAAGTATAAGAATTTCCGTTTCGATGTTGCTAGAAATGATTCACTTGCTTTAGTACCAAAAGATGCCGATATCTGTGTTTGTACTGATTTAGATGAAGAATTCGTTCCTGGATGGCGCCATGCTTTAGAAAATTTATGGCAAAAAGATACTACTAGGTTAGCTTACAACTATAATTGGAGTTTAGATGCTAACGGAAAACCTCTAGTTAATTTCTATATTCAAAAAATCCATACGCGTAATGATTATCAATGGACTCACCCTGTTCACGAAGTTTTAACTTATATTGGTAAAGATAAAGAGCATCTTTTATTTACGGATGCTATAACTTTAAATCACCATCCCGATTTAACTAAACCTCGATCTTCCTATCTACCCCTACTCGAATTATCAATTAAAGAAGATCCTAACGATGATCGTAACATGCATTACTTAGGCAGGGAATATATGTATTACCAAAGATATAATGATGCAATTGAAACTTTACTTAAACATTTAAGTCTTCCCTCTGCTACTTGGAAAGATGAACGTGCTGCTTCCATGCGTTTTATTGCTCGTTCTTATAAAGGCTTACACCGTTATGATGAAGCAATATTATGGTATCAAAAAGCTATTAATGAAGCTCCCTATCTGCGTGATGCTTATGTAGAACTTGCTCTAACTTATCACGAATTACAAAATTACCCTAAAGTTATTAAATATTGTAATAAAGCTTTAAAAATTAAAAATAAAACTAAAACATATATTAATGAAAGTTTTAGTTGGAATGAAACAATCTATGACTTACTATCTATTGCTTACTATTCTACCAATAAATTACCATCTAGTTTAAAAAATATCAATCTAGCTTTAAAGATTAATCCTACTAACCCTCGTTTACTTAATAATAAAAAAATAATCAAAGAAAAACTTAGAACTACCAATCTCTAAGTTTAATTATCTTTCTCTAATATTATTTTTATCTTATTCTTTTTTGCTATCTTAAGTAAATCATCAAAGTAAAATCTTGCTACTCCTCTTTCAATATTCTTCGCCCAAGCTCTACCTTTCTTTCCCATTGATTTACCTAACTCTTCTTGTGTTAAATTCGTCCACTCTCTTATTATTCTAAAGACATCTTTTGGTTCATACTCATTAGCAGTTAACCTCATATAATTCACCCATGAACATTGTAATATAAATTAACTGACCGCGAACATTAAAGGTACTTGACAAGTACCTTTATACGTATTATTATTTATATTATAAGGGTACTTGATAGATACCCTAAAGGAGATATGCTAATGAGAAAATTTAATCCCGAAAAAGAACTAAATAAAATACAGAATGGTAATAAAAATAAAATTATAATTGGTTTATGTACTTTATTACTAATTGTAGTTGTAGGTTATTCCTTTGCCCTATACCAAGTAAGACATACTAATAAATTAATATTTACTACCGTAGGTAAATTTAGCAATAAAGATATTAATCTAGCTATATATGTAGATAACGATAAGCAAGACACATTTCCTGATAAGAATAACTACTTTTTTGACAAAGTTGTATGCGACAATAATAGTTATTGGGAATTTGATTATGATAATTGGGAATTAATGTTAAAAACCAATAAAAAAGATAATTGTGATATATACTTTACCAAAAATTATCGTGATAGAAGTAGAGCAAATGCACCAGAGTTATATCAAGGTATGCTACCAATATATTTTAATGATGGTAAAATCTATATAGCTGATGTAACTAAAGAATGGTATGACTATGATAAACATAATTGGGGAAATGCTGTTTTAATAGATAATAATAATGCTGATATAAAAAATAAATTTTATAAAGAAGATGGTACATTAAAAGTAGATACAGAAGTACAAGAAAGTAATATACTTCAAATGTATGTCTGGATTCCAAGATATAAATATCAACTGTTTAATGCTATAAGTAGACAAAGTAGCGAACCGCAAATGATTAATATTGCTTTTGAAACAGGGGATAAAACTACTGGTACAGTATCATGTTCAACAGAAACAAATGGTAAAGAAACTTGTATCAATGCAGAAAATGGAAATTGGTATACCCATCCCGCCTTTACGTTTGGTGATACAGAACTTAGTGGTATCTGGGTAGGTAAATTTGAATTAAGTGACCTAAAAGACGAAATAGGGAGAAACACTTATGTAGGCGAAATAGCAATATTACCAAATAGAACAAGCATGGTAAACAAAACTATAAGCACGGTATTTGAAGCAGTTAGAAGTCTTGAAACTGTTGAAAATAAATATCATCTAAGCTCACAAGAAGTAGATACCCACATAATAAAGAATTTAGAATGGGGAGCGATGGCATACTTAACAAGTTCAAAATATGGTATCTATAGTAACGATGGGCAAAAATGTATGATTGATGGTATGCCTAAAGAAAATTGTGAAGTATGGATAAATAATACTGCTCAAGGAACATATGCTAATGATAAACTTGGATATGGAGGTACATACACAGGTTGTGTAGGAGAAAGTGTTAGTTCTGCGGTTGTATGGAATAACGAGAATAATGCCCCTGCAAAATGTGATGCAGATAAAAGATGGAATACAGCCAATGGAGTAAAGGCAAGCACAACAGGAAATGTATACGGTGTATATGATACATCAGGCGGTGTATGGGACTATGTTATGGGAGTAATCACCGACGAGAATGGAACCGATTTGCTATACTTAGATAGTGGTTTTACAAAGGAAACAATGCCGAATAAAAAATATTATGATGTATATGAGTATGGTACATCAAATACTAGTCAAGAACGTGGTCATTTAGGAGATTCATCAAGAGAAACTTTAACTATTGTTGGTGATCGTTTTGGTGGATGGAATAATGATACAATAGATTTCCCATATGATGACAAAAAAAATGGAACTACATGGTTTTTACGTGGTGGAAGTTACGATTTCTCAAGTGGAGCTGGAATATTCGCTGTTGGGAAATGGGCCGCAGCTCATCCACGAGCAGCTTTCCGTTCAGTCCTAACAGCTCAAGATAGTAATGAATAGTATTAAAAAATTTCTCATATCTTAGTGAGAAATTTTTATTTGGAAAATTATTTATTTTTTTCAAAAGTAATCTTTGATGCTACTATTCTATTTAACCTTTTAACTATAATATAATTTTTACTTTCATCAAATACTAATCTTGCTGTCGCTTCCCATACTCCTAACCATCCAATAATTAAGAATATTTCATTAAATAAAGGTCCTCCAATAACTTTTGATAAAATAATAAATACAATCCCTACAATCCCAAGTAATATCGCTGTTACTATAGAATATTTCATATACATAATATTATCTTTAATACTTAAAGAAAATTCATTTCTAAATAATCTTAAGAATTCTTCCTTTTTTTCTTCTGTATCAAAGTAATTACCTAATATCTTAATATCTATACCTTTCTTTAAATTACTACCTCTTAATTCTTCTAAGACATAATTCTTTAATTCGGGATTTAACATCTTTGTATTATAATTACTTACATAATCACTTTGGGTATCAATAAATATCTCAAT
>CANQHM010000046.1 GCA_947623845.1 uncultured Bacilli bacterium
ATAAACTAACACATTTTATTTTGCAATAATTTTTAAGTAAAAACTAAAGACTTTTCGTCAGAAATTTGGTACAATATCTTTAATATTTGGAGTGAGTTTATATGAAAAAAGAAAAAAAGAAATTATTAATAATAGGGGGAGTTATTTTAGCTATTATATTATTAGCTATTGGAGGATGGTTAATAATTACTAAAAAGGGGAATGATTCTAAAGATACTAAGCCAGTTAATAAAGAAATTGTGGTTAAGGATTTTAATATTGAAAATGGAATGACTTTAGAAGAAATAAAGGAGTATTTAAAAGAAAACTACCAATTGGGAGATAATATCGAAATTACTTATATAGGGATTGATGAGGATAATAAGGATCAAGTATTAGAAGCCGTTACTTTATATTTTAATCAAGATGGAGAGGAAGTAAGTGCGGAAGAAGCCCTTGAGATAGTTAATGATGAAGAACAGTTAAAAGAAGGATTTACGAAAAAAGAAGTTTTAGTAGGAACGGGTAAATATAAAGCTACTATAAAAGATAAAGATAATGATAAAGAATATGAAACTGTTGTTACTTTAGAAGATAAGGAAGCTCCTGTATTAGAATTACAAGATGTTACTATAACAGAGGGAGATAGTTTAAAGATTAATGCTTTTGTTAAAAAATGTTATGATAATAGTCATGAAGAATGTATTTTAAATTATGTTGATGATAACGAGGAAGTAAGCGAAGAAATTGATGTTAAAGTAGGAGAAAGAACAGTTAAAATAATAGCTAGTGATAAAGCTGGTAATAAAAGTGAAGTACAAGAAGGGAAATTAGTTGTAAATAAAAAGAAGACAAGTACTAGTACGACAACCAATAAACCTAGTAGTAGTGGAACGGGAAGTAATAACAGTACAGGAAGTAATAATGGAGTTGCAACTACTGATACTTCTAAATATACGAGTTCAAATCCCATTGTGAAGGCGGCTTTAGGAATGGTAGGAATGACGGGCGTTCCTTGTACCAATGTTGCGGAAACAGCTTTAAATGCCGTTGGTAAAACCTTGTCGATTGATATATATGAAGAAGCTTATAATATAATAACGGGAGAAAAACTTGGTACAGGAAAAGAAGCTTATGAAAAAACCCAACAAGATACAGTATTTTGTACTGAAATTACGGGAGTTATAACTGATGGTCAAACAAATGAAAGATGTTATTATTCTGTAAATAATAAAATATATAGAGTTACAATTAAAACTTGTAAAAATGGTGAATGTGATGAACGTGATGATACTTCGGATATTGGGCAATATTATATCGGCTATAAACCATTCCATGATGGTAAAACTTTCTATTGGACGGAAGCAAATATTCAAAAAATAGGAACGCAAATACCGATAAGTGAAGCACAACCAGGAGATTTCATATTTTGGGAAAATGGAGGACTAGGATATACTCATATAGCGTTTTATCTTGGTAATAATCAAGCTGTCCATGGTGGATGGGGCGATAAAAGAGAAGTAGTTATTGCAGGTATTTATGTTGATAAAAGATCATCTACGCCAACGGCATGGCGGGTTAGTTATTAGAAAGAACTAGAAAATAGTTCTTTTTTGCATATCTTACGTGGTATAATTTAAGAATAAGGAGTAATCTTATGATAAATGTAGTAGCGGCTTTGATTAGAAAAGATAATAAGATTTTACTTGCAAAACGAGCGACAGGGGATGTTGATGTACTAGGTAAATGGGAATTTCCAGGGGGAAAGATTAATGATAAGGAAACGGAAAAAGATGCTATTGAAAGAGAAATTAAAGAAGAATTAGGAATTAAAATAAAAGCTAAAAAGTATATTACGAAGGAAACTTATGAATATTCTTTAAAAACCGTAAATTTAATATTATATGATTGTGAATATACAGAAGGGGAAATTAAATTACATGATCATTTTGATTATAAATGGATAGATAAAGATGAGTTGTTAGAATATGATCTAGCACCAGCAGATATAGCATTAGCAAAGTATGTAAAGGAGATGGAGTAATGCAAGTAAGATTAGTACCCATGACCAGAAAAGAATTGGAAATGGAGAAGGAATCTATTTTAGAAATACAAAAGGGATTTTTTGAAGAACATTTAAAAAAGCAAGCACAACCTTTTGGATTTAAAAGTGCGATTAATGCGACTAAAGGGGATTTATTTTTATTTCAATTAGAAAGTCAAATAATTGCATCAGCTATTCTGGAAAAAATAGAAAGATTTCCAGAAGAAGATGCAGATGGGTATCGGGGTAATTACCATTTTAATCCAGAAACAATAAGAATTTTTAAACCAATTAGTGCCGATGAATTTAAAACATATTGTAAAGATTTTAAAGGATTTAATCGTTCTCCGCAATATATTGATGTTACTTCCTTTTTGGAATTAACGGAAAGAATTAATAATACTTCAGGAGAAGAAATAGATTATAATGAAGTAAGAATTAAAACGAAGAATGATTGGATTAAAGTATTAGATAATGAAGAACTACTTCATAATGATAAAGTTATAGAGATATTAAAATTTATTTATATGGAAAAGGATCATATAACTAATGGGGGAGTTATTGCGAAAAATTTAAATATAGATATCGCGGGAGTAAACTCAGTTATTGCAGCATTCGGGAAAAGAGTATTAGAGTTACTATCTTTACCAGAAATTAAAGGAGAGAATGGCCAAAATAGAAGATGGAATATTCCCTTTAAAACCGATATTAAAAGAAATAAAGAGGGGGTATTTACTTGGAAATTACGCTCGGAATTAGTAGAGGCAATAGAGGAAAAATATGATTGGAAAGATGAGTATACAACAAAATATTATGGAAAACCATTAAAAAGATATGAAAGATATACCCGAGAAGATATTCATGATATTTTTGATCCTAATACGAAATTTACACCAGGAGCCGGAAAATGGGGAGGTACGGGAATAGTATCAGTTCCTAATACAACTTCTGATTATGTATTTTTAGTTACATATGGAAATAGACAATCAGGATATGTTTTTGAAGAAAATATTTCAGAAAAGGGCGTTTTAGAATGGCAATCACAACCAAGACAAAAATTAAAAGATAAACAAATACAAGACTTTATTAATCACGATCATAATACAGCAAATATTTACCTATTTCTAAGAAAAGATAAAAACAATCCATACTATTCTTATTTAGGAAAACTGGCTTATATAAGTCATGATAATGAAAGAGAATGTCCAGTACATTTTAAATGGCAAATTTTAGATTGGGATGGAGATAAAGGAAATATTTCATTAAATGAAGAAATAGAAAATAAAGAAGTTAGTAAAAAAGTAAAAGAAGAAAATATTAATATAGATGATGTAGATATAGAAGATTTTAGTTGTGATAATATTGATACAGATAAAAGTTATATTAAAATGAAAAGAAAAGGTAGTTCAACTAAAGAATTTAATAATAAAAATATTAATTTTGAAGGAGAAGCGAAGAAAAATTCTAAATTAGGGAATAAAGGAGAAGACTTTGTTGTAGAACTAGAAAAAGATCATTTATGGGAAATAGGAAGAAAAGATTTAGCAAAACAAGTTATGGCTACAAGAGAATTTGCGGGGAATGCTGAGAGATTTGATGTACTTTCTTTTGAAGATGATGGAACAAAAAAATATATTGAAGTTAAAACAACAACAGGATCAATTAATAATGCTTTCTTTATTTCGGAAAATGAAGTAGAATTTTCAAAAGATGAAAGATTTAGAGATCATTATTATTTATATAGATTATATGAGTTCGATGTTAAAACAAAGACTACTAAAATAGCAAAGATTAAAGGACCGATAGATGAGAATGTATTAGAACCAGTAAATTATAAATGTACTATAGGAAATAAGGAGGTTTAAGATGGAAAAAATATATAATAAATTAGTTAGAGATAAGATACCAGAGATTATTAAAAATAATGGGGAAATACCGGTAATAAGAGAGTTAGCAAGTGAAGAATATTGGGATTATCTTTTAAAAAAAGTAATAGAAGAGTTAGAAGAAGTAAAGGCGGCTCCTAATAATGATGAACGAAGAAAAGAACTGGCAGATATGTTAGAATTAATTAGAGCAATGGCGGTATATAATGGTTATACTTTAGAAGATATTATAAAGACAGCAGATAAAAAGTGCGAAACTAATGGAGGTTTTTCTAAAAGGCTACTATTAGAGAAAGTTATAAAAGAAGAAGAATAACGACAGTGTAAATGAGTAAAAAGATTGCTTGACAGGTTAATCTTTTTAATTTTAAAATTAAGTTGTGAATAGTATTGTATGAAATGAAGTGTGAAGATATGAAAAATAAGAAGAAAGATTTAAGTCGTAAAGTACCCTATATAATAATTGGTGTCATAGTAATAATGTTTATTATTGGCTTCGTAATATTTAGTAATAACTCATTATCAGAAGAAGCAAAGGAAAAATTAAAAGAAAGATATAATAAAGATTTTACTATTATAAAAGTAGATCCTCGAGGTTTTGGAGCTTTGTATTATAGAGTTGATGTTTATCCAAATGATGATCCGGATTGTGTTTTTTCGGCATATATAGATACTAAAGATGAAAACTTTTCAGATGATTATGTAGAAAGATATATTTGTAAACAAATAGCTTCTCAAATATATGATAATATTGATGTGGGTGATGATACCTTTGTTCATGTAGTAGCGGAAGGGCCACAACCTATAACTTCAGATTTAAATCAATCTATAGAAGAGTATAGTATGTTAGATGGGAAAAATAAATTTAGAGCAAGTATCTTTACTACTAATGCCGTAGATAAATTATATGATTGGAATACTTTATTTGCCAATTTAGAATATTTAGATATTTATGCAATAGTATATGAAGTAAATGATTATAATAGAGTACAAAAAATAAAAAAATATTTTTGGAGATACCCTAATGGAGCAACAGATATAGATTTTCAAAGATCTATTAAAGATATTCCTTATGGAGAAGTTTATAGATAAAAATATAGGAAAGTAGATAATAGAATATTAAAATTTGTAAAATTTAGGTATTTAGTGGTATAATGACTTAGGACGTTTTTATTCATATAATAAATTAACTTAAGTATAATTAACTAGTGAGCATAAAAAAGAGGGTTATATTATGAAGTATGATAAAGAAACAGAAAAATTATTAAAAAAGTGCCATTTTACAGAACAAGATAAAGAAGAATTTTGGAAGATAATAAGTCCAATATATAATCATCCAGAATTTCAAAGACGATTAGATGCTTCTTTATATCCGCATCATGGAAAGAAAAGTTTAGGGGATCATATAGTAAGTGATGCAATTGTTACTTATTATATAGCTAGTAAGAAGAAACAAAAAGGGAAGAATGTTGATGTTTTTGTAGCGGTTATTATTGCGATGTTTCATGATTTATATGAACTTCCTTGGCAAAATACAAAGATTGTAAAAAATCATATTGTGAATAAACATGGATTTACGCATCCTTTAGAAGCAGTAGTAAATGCTTATACGTGGTTCCCAGAATACTTTAAAGATGGCGAACAAGCCATGAAGATAGTCGATGGAGTTATTCATCATATGTGGCCTTTCCCAGTTAGAGCAATAGATAAAACTTTTACCGAAACCGAATTAAATAATTTAGATAAAGTAACGAATTTAGATGAACGAATTAAAAATATAATTGTTAAATCCAGTATGCGTAAAGGTTTAAGACATGTTTCTTTTTCAAGAAGTATGTATCTAGAAGGAAGAATTGTTTCTTATGCCGATACCAAAGTATCAGTAGGAAAAGAATTAAAAAGTGCTTATGCTTTAATTGCAATTATTACGGGGATTAATTTTGGGTTAAAGAAATAAAGTAATTTACACAAGAACTAGGTTAGTTCTTTTTTCTTGGTGTTTTATGGTATAATAAAAGTATCGAGGTGGCTTATGAAAGAAAGAATAAAAGTAAGTCTTATGAGTATATGCAGTACATTAGCGATTGGGTTAAATGCGAAAATATTTTTTGAAACCTTAAAAAAGAGTGGCGCGTTGACAGATGCTTTTAACACTGGGTTGACAGCGGGCTTGTTTGGCACATTAATTTTATTTATACTGCTTTATAGATTGTATTTATATAAAAAACCAGTAAAATCATCAGTAATCGCTGTATTAAGTGGCATCTTTAGCTTTTTAATGATTTTTGGTTTTAGTTATATGAGCTATGGAACCTCATTTTTAGTACTAGGAAATATATCTAAATTTTTGATGGCGACTTTACAGTTTTTAGGTTATTATTTTATCTTTAATTATGGATTAAGTTTTTTGTTTAATTATTTAGATAAACATAAATTTAAAGATGTAAAAAATAAATTTGTTACCTATTTTAAAGAACATCCTTTTAAAGTAAGTATGATAATTATGTTAGTTTGTTGGGCACCTTATATTATAGCTTTCTATCCCATAATCTTATCACCAGATCCGAGTTTTCAAATTCGTCAGTTTTTTGGTATAAGAACGAAATATGCGGATTATGTTCCTCTTATTAGTGAAAAGATGCAAATAACTAATCATCATCCGGTAATTCATACGTTATTACTTGGTAGTTGTTTATTTCTAGGACATAAAATTGGAAATGATAATCTAGGGTTATTCTTATATAGTATTATACAAATAGGTATCTTAGCTAGTGTTTTAGCTTATTCACTTAAATATATGGTACAAGATATGAAAGTTAATGTTAAATGGGGTTTAATATGTTTAGCTATCTATGCTTTAGTACCAGTATTTCCTTTTTATGCAATGAGTGGGGTTAAGGATGTAATCTTCTCTAGTATGGTTATTCTTTATTTAATAATGTTACATAAAACTTTACATTTAGATAAGATAACTTTTAAAGAAGGTTTAAAATTAGTATTAGTTATGTTACTCGTAATATTATTTAGAAATAATGGGTTATATGTAGTAGCATTATCATTTCCTTTCTTAATTCTTGTTAATAAGAGGGGATGGAAACCATTATTAATTGTCTTGTTAATAACTTTAGGGTTATCCACAACTTATTCTAAAGTTATACTTCCTTATTTTAAAATAACTCCAGGTAGTATTAGAGAAATGTTATCTATTCCTTTTCAACAAACAGCAAGATTAGTAAAATATCATAGTGAAGATATTAGTGAGTACGATAAACAAGTAATTGATAAAGTTTTAGTTTATGATACTTTAAAAGATAGGTATGATCCTGAATTAGCAGATGATGTAAAGAATAAGTTTAATCCGAAGACTACAAAAGAAGATTTAAATGCTTATTTTAAAGTATGGTTTAAAGGTTTATTAAAGCATCCTAATACTTATATTGATGCCACAGTAAATAATGTGTATGGATTCTTCTATCCTGAAAAAACTAATTGGTATATTTATCATAATTTTGATAAAAGAATTACTGATAATGGCTTTGATTATCACTATAATAATTTAGAATGGTTAAGAGATGGTTTAACTAGTTATGGAGAAACTTTCCCTTATATTCCTGTTTTAGGTTTAATTGTTAATATTGCGGTGAATACGTGGTTAGTATTTATCTTAATAGGGTATGCTATTTATAAAAACTGGTATAAAGAATTAGTGTTATACTTACCAGCAGTGATATCAATACTTGTATGTGTCGCGGGCCCTGCCAATACCTATTATCGTTATGCCTTACCTTATATTATGGCGATGCCATTAATGATTGGGTTTGTGTTAGAGCATCAAAAATAGTATAATGAAGTTATGAGGTGGATTTAATGAAAAAAATTGCAGTATTAATTCCTTGTTATAATGAAGCAAAGACGATTGCTAAAGTTGTAAAAGATTATAAGGAAGCTTTACCGGATGCCGATATTTATGTTTATGATAATAATTCAACAGATGATACTGATAAGATTGCCAAAAAAGCGGGAGCTATTGTAAGATACGAATATCGTCAAGGGAAAGGTAATGTTATTAGAACCATGTTTAGAGAGATAGATGCCGATTGTTATTTAATGATTGATGGGGATGATACATACCCTGCTGAAAACGCTAGGGAAATGTGTGACTTAATTTTAGATGGGAAAGCGGATATGGTGATTGGCGATCGTTTATCTTCCACTTATTTTAAGGAAAATAAAAGACCATTCCATAACTTTGGGAATAGAATAGTTAGATGGTTAATTAATAAATTATTTAAAAATAATATTAAAGATATAATGACGGGGTATAGAGCATTTAGTTATGAATTTGTTAAAGGTTTTCCAGTATTATCTAAAGGTTTTGAAATAGAAACAGAAATGACGATTCATGCCGTTGATAAGAATTTTAAATTAGTAGAAATACCAGTATCTTATCGGGATCGACCAGAGGGTAGTGTATCTAAATTAAATACTTATAGTGATGGATTAAAAGTTTTAAAAACTATTGCTTCTTTATTTAAAGAATATAAACCAGCAATGTTCTTTAATATATGTGCCTTTATATCATTACTAGTAGGAATAATTATTGGAATACCTGCTTATGCTGGTTACTTTGTCACAGGTTTAGTAGAAAAGTTTCCTAGTTTAATAGTTAGTTGTTTTGCTATAATGATAGCATTACTATTCTTTGTTACCGGTTTAATATTACAAGTAATAGCTAAGAAACAAAAACAAAATTATGAATTATATTTAAACTTAATAAAGAAAGATAGATAAATATGTTAAAAGAAATAAGGAAGAAACAAGTATTAAATGTTTGTAAATCATTATTAGAAGATTATATTAATATTTTAACTAAAGAAGAAGTAGATATTATTCAAAGAGTTTTAGATTCTAATTTAAGTTATGAAGAAGCTTATGATTTATTGATACCAATAGTAGAAAAAGTATGGAATTATGATTTAGCTAGTGGGGAATATAAAGTAATATCATGGACGAAACATCCGACCTTTAAAGAAAGTAGTAAAGGGGTTATATTTGCAACGATTAGTAAGAAAGATGATATAATTACTTTTTGTGATGCAGTAGAGGGGATGGAATATGCCATAACTTTTAAATCTTTAATTGGAGCTTTAGAAAAAGATGGAGCGACTTTATTTGAAGATAAAGATAAAGTTAATGAATATACTTTAGCAGTTATTAAAGATAGAGCTATTAATTCTTATAATGGGGCGACGAAGCTTATAACACCTAGGGAATTAGTAGGAGAAAGAGATATCGATTATAAATCAAAACATAATGAATTAATATTAGATTTAAGATATGTTAAACAAATTGGGCCATATGTTAGAGAGGAAAAAAGGAGTTTATGAAGAATAATAAGATTGAGATATTTATTGATACCCAAAGTGATTATGTAAGTAATTATAATACAAAGATGTTAAATCCCGAATTAAAGAA
>CANQHM010000047.1 GCA_947623845.1 uncultured Bacilli bacterium
ATATTTTGCATTACTATTTTTATTGGAAAACTAATAATACTACTAAAAAATATATACCAAAATAAACTATAAATTAAACGAAATGCACTAATTGCTATTATTAACACTGGTATTTTATTTAAGATTAATTTTAAAGTACTACATCTATTAAAAATAAATTCAAACGAATTTTTAAATTCATAAGCACTAAACAAAAAAGCAAAATAAATGGTAAATCCTAGTTGATACAAAAAGGTTAAGAAAGCAAAATCGGCATGTTTATTAAATACCCCAATAATTTCCAAAAATGCATTCAAATTAAGTGGCATAGCACCCTCATTTAAAACAAATAATATTAAACTTAATAAAGATGTTAAAAACATTATAAAAATCCATAGAAAAACATTTTTTTTACAACTATTTTTTAAGATTAAAAACTGTAATTTCATAATTTCTTCTCCATCTTTTACTCCTCTTTTACTACTCCAGTATCAAAATAATAAATTTTATCACATAAATTTTCTAAGTCTTCCTTAATATGACTACTTAAAATAATAATTTTATCTTTCTTTATTTCTTTTAAAATATTCATAATCTTCGTAACTGATCCTGCATCAACCCCATTAAATGGTTCATCTAATAAAATAATTTTTTGATCTTCCATAATGGCTTGGGCTATTCCTAATTTTTGTTTCATTCCTAAAGAGTATTCTTTTACTTTTTTATCTTTTTCCTTACTTAAATTCACCTTATCTAATACTTCCAAAATTTCTTTTTCCCCTATTTTATTTTGAATTTTAGCAAGTAATTTTAAGTTTTCTAATCCTGTTAATTCCGGGAAGAAATTGGGGTTTTCAATTAATGCACCCATCGTTCCATTCGCTCTATTAAAGTCATTTTCTTTTCCATCAAACAAGATTCTTCCTTTAGATGGTTTATATAAATTAGACATAATCTTTAAAAATACACTTTTCCCCGATCCATTTCTTCCATAAAGTCCATAAATATTCCCCTCTTTAAATTCCATATTAACATCTTGTAAAACACTAACCTTTTTAAAATATTTTGAAACATTTTCTACTTTTATTTCCATATAATATCCCTTATCTTTCACAATCTAACACATATTTTTCTTTATCTTTATATAACAAGTAAAGTGGTATTAAACTAACCAAATAAATACTTAGTAAAACTCCTACTTTAGCCATAACTCCCATACTATCATTTAAGAAATAGATATCTAAAATATTAAACAAAATTCCCACTCCACTATGAAAAATATTATTAAATAGTATACCACCTATTCCCACTTCTAAAATAAGTTCTGCTCCTAAAACTCCTAAGATTGAAACGATTAAAGCTAGAAAGAAATTTTTATATTTTCTTGTTACACTTAAAACTATATTTATATAAATTCCTGATATTAACATTGTTTGACAAACATAACAAGTTAGAAACAAAAATACATTTTTAACACTATCACCATTCCATATAACATTATCACTTGCAAAATTAAAATTAGTAAAAATACTCACTGCTATAATTAGATAAATTAAAATACTTGGTATTAACCATAAATATTTATACCCGCTTTTTAAAACGCGTTTTTTATAATCTTTAAAATTTTCTCTTACCAAGTAATTATATGGTATCTTCTTTTTTAATTTCGTCGCTTCATAAGTACAAAGTATTAATAGTAATCCTCCACTAATTAAAGCAAAACTACTATTAAGATTAAAAGTAACTAAATCTCCAAATACTGTAAAGAATCCCTCTTTTTGAACTCCATTTTTAATTAAATTATCACAATATTCTTGTTCTTCTAAAGTTTTGACTTCTGTATTTTTACAATTTTCTAAATTCTTTTCTAAAACTTTATAATTATTATTTTGTTCCCTAAATTCTTTATAAAGTCCAATACTTGCTAACATAAATACAATTATAAAACTAATTATTACTAGAAAATTATTCTTTAAAAACTTTTTCATCTTACCTAACTCATCCTATCATAAATTCATTATATCACATTTATTCCTACTTCCGTAAATTATTTGTAAACAAATGTAAACTAAAAAAGCCCCCAAAAATTAAGAGCTTTTTCCTATTAACATTGTTTTTAAGTTTTTGATAAATATATCTGCTAAAGTAGCTTTCGGTATTGTTTCTTTTACCGTAACTTCTTCTTCTCTTATTATCAATCCTTCATTATCAATGATTTCCACTGTCCCAATAACATCTCCCGCTTTAACTGGAGCTTTAAGGGTTTTTACTTTTATATTTAACGTATAATCAGTAGGATTATCGTTTATTCCCATAAGTTCATTAACCTCATTTTTTAACACAATAATTCCGGTATCAGTTTTTCCTTTTTCCACCCGGACTTTTCCTAACTCTTTATCTACCGAAATAATTTTATTAAGTTTATAACTATTAAACCCATAATTAAGTAGATTAGTTGTATCTTTACTTCTGGTATCAGTTGATGTTTCACCCATTACTACCGAGATAAACCTTAGATTATTCCTCGTTGCTGTAGCCGTTAAACAATAACCCGCATTTTCGGTATACCCAGTTTTTAACCCATCAACCCCTTCATAAAAACGGACTAATTTATTGGTATTTACTAACCATACTTTACTGCCATCTGGTTTGGTTAAATATTCTTCATAAATACTGGTAAACTTTAAAATCTCTTCATGTTTTAATAGTTCTTTAGCAATCATCGCCATATCATAAGCTGAAGAAACATGCCCCTCGGCATCTAATCCATGCGGATTTTTAAATACCGTATCTTTAAGACCTAACTCCTTAACCTTATTATTCATCATCTCGACAAATTTTTCTTCTGTTCCGCCCACTTTTTCTGCTAATGCTACCGCTCCGTCATTGGCCGATGCCACTGCTACTCCTTTTACTAACTCCCGCACTTTAATTTTGGAATTGGCTTCTAAAAATATTTGACTACCACCCATACTCGCCGCATTAGGACTTATTACCACTTCATCATCAAAGGATAACTTTCCACTATCTATAGCTTCCATTGTTAACAAAAGAGTCATAATCTTAGTCATTGAAGCTGGTGCTAACTGTTCATGACTATTTTTATCATATACAATCTTTCCCGTCGTTGGTTCAATTAAAATCGCACTCACCGCATTAGGTGTATAATCTTCGGCTTTGACAATTCCTATAAAACTAAAAAATACTAATAATAAAAATATACTTCTTTTCATATAACTTCCTCCTAAATAATTTTATTTTACATCGTATTTAAATATAACTAAGTTTTCTAACCAATATAATAAAAAAAGAACTCAAAAATAAAGTTCTCTGTACTAGTCCTCATTATTTTTTAAATTGAAAACTTACTTATCTTCTTTTTCCATTCTTATCAATACTTAATTCAATTTTTTTAGCTTTTTGTTCTTTCAAATAATCATAATTACCAATATATTTATCAATTTTTCCATCATTAATTTCAAAGGTATTTTGTGCTAACTTATTAATAAAGTATCTATCATGTGAAATAAATAGTAATGTCCCATTATATTCTTTTAAAGCTTCTTCTAACATTTCCTTAGTATCTATATCAATATGATTTGTCGGTTCATCAAGTATCAAAAAATTAGCATTTTTTTGAATTAGCTCAAATAATTTCAATCTAACTTTTTCTCCACCTGACAATGATTTCACTCTTTTAAATACATTGTCTTCATAAAATAGAAATTTTGCCAAACTAGCTCTTAAATGTGTTTCCGTACCATCATAAAACTTTCTCGCCATATCTAAAATAGTTATGTCTTCATCTTCAAAATGGATTTCTTGTGGTAAGTAACCTATTAATACATTGCTTCCCAATTTAATTTGACCATCTAATAATTCGGCATCGGACATATCTAATATCATCTTTACTAACGTAGATTTCCCACTTCCATTTTTCCCCATTAAGCAATCCTTTTCACCAAAAGTAATATGCATATTAGCTCCATCAAATAATACCTTATTCCCAATTATTGCACATAAATTTTCTACAATTAGAACGTCTTTTCCACTTCTTTTACTAATTTGAAAATCTAATGGTAATTCTTTTTTTTCTTCAGGTTTATCTAATAATTCTAATTTATCTAATCTTTTTTGGATACTAGCTGCCCGTTTAAAGAATGCTTCTCCACCTGGAAATGCTAATCTTCCAAACTCCTGTAATTTTTTTATAGAAGCTTTCATGGCAGCAATTTGTTTTTGTTGATCCTTAAAATCTTCAAATTCAGCCATTATTCTTCTTTCATTTTCTTCTAAGTAATAAGAATAATTTCCAAAAAATATTTCAGATTTTCCTCTATCAATTAATACCGTCTTATTAGTTACTTGATCTAAAAAATATCTATCATGTGAACTAATTAAAATACTTCCTTTATAATTTTTTAAGTATTCTTCAAGCCATTCTAAAGTATTAATATCTAAATGATTTGTTGGTTCATCTAATAATAAAATCGATGGTTCACTTAATATAAGTTTAGCAAAAGACACAATAGTTTTTTCCCCACCAGACAATGTTGAAAATTTTCTTTTCAACATTTCATCAGATATTTTAAAACCATTGCATACTTTACTTATATCGGCTTCAAATCTATATCCTCCTATTTTTTCATACTGATCCTGTAATTTCCCATATGTTTTTAATAAAATTTCTAATTGTCTAGGCGCCGCAGTTGCCATTTTTTCTTCCAAATTTCTTAATTTTGCTTCTACTTCTAAAACTTTTGATTTACCTTGAATAATTATTTCTTTTACTGTTAAATCATCATTATATTTTGGTGGAATTTGGGATAAAAAACCAATTGTAGCCCCTTTTCTAATAGATATTTGTCCTGAATTAGGCATTTCTTCTCCTATTATAAGTTTAAAAATCGTAGTTTTCCCTGATCCGTTAGGCCCAATTAAAGAAACTCTTTCTCCTGTGTTTAACTCCAAATCAAACCCATTTAAAACATTTTTAAAGCCAAAATTTTTTACAATATTATTCAAACTTAATTCTGTCATACTTTTCACCCCTATTGCAAGTTTATTATTTATGATGTTTATAATACTATAAAACCTTAAAACTGTCAATTTACTCTCGAATAAATAAAATAATGAATTAATAAATATAACTAACATTTATTTCATTAGCATAATCTTTTAATAACTCTTTAACGAACATGGAAGGCATTTTTTTATCTACTAAAAGGTACACTTTATTCTTCGTCCTCGTTAATGCTACATAAAATAATCTTCTTTCTTCATCATAAGCATAAGTATTCTTATTTAAAGACACTAATCTTAAAATTTTATCATCCATAAGTTTACTAGGAAATCCTAAAATATCATCAGTTAAATTAAGCACTATCACTTCATCACATTCTAACCCTTTTGAGCGATGGACTGTTAAATAAGTTAATTCCAAATCTTTAAAACATAACTTTTCTTTATCTAATTTAAAATCTTTATCTATATACTTCTTAATATCATTATTATTTCGTCCTAAAATCATTATGGAATGATTAGTTTCTTTCTTAATTTTTAAAATTAATTCTTTTAAGGCTTTAATACTATTTTTATAAAAAATAATTTCTATCGGTTTATTAATTCTTTTCTTAGATTTCAAAGTCTTACGCATCTGTGCAGGATTTTTCATAACAAAATTTCCCGCAACATTAATAAGTTCTTGACTATTCCGATAAGTATTTTCAATCTTCATAACCTTGGCATCGGGAAAATACTCTTTAAAATCTAAGAACAACCCTAACTCACATCCGGTAAAACGATATATTGACTGAAAATCATCTCCCACTACCATCAAACTCACCTTAGTTTTTGCAAGTATCGCTCTTACAAAATTAAATCTTACTAAAGAAGTATCTTGATATTCATCAATTATTAAATACTTAATACTTCCTCTAAACCCTTTTTCTTCTACTTCTTTTGTGGCTAAAGATAACATATCATCAAAATCTATTTCTTTATTTTCTTCTAAGTATCTTTGATAAGTTAAATAAACGTTTAAAATTAATAACAGTAAAGTCTTCTCTTTAAAATAATTAAAATTACTAATCTTTCTAATTTGTTTTTTAAAACTTAAGAAATCTTTTAAACTCTTATTATTACACTTAAACAAATGAATAAATGTACTAATTAAATTCATTAATGAAGCTACTTTAGCATAATCATATTTCCATAACTTTTGATAATCTTTTAAATTCCGTAAATTAAAATAATTTAATAATTTTTTAAATAGTTTCTTATTCTTTATTATATCTTCTTTTAAAAATTTATAAATAATATCGTTTAATAAATCATCACTTGCTATTTCATAATTATAATCCTTTAATACTTCTAATGCTAACTTATGAAAAGTATAAACTCCCATATCAATATTAAATTCTTTTTTGATTTTTTCTTTTAAACTTAAAGAAGACGCTTTGGTAAATGAGATACAAATTATTTCTTCTGGTTTCACACCCTGTTCATTAATTAAATAATATATTTTTCCTAAAATAGTTAGTGTTTTCCCCGAACCTGCTCCTGCTACTACTAAAAGATGCGGATTACTATCTAATACTACTGTTGTTTGTTGTTCATCTAAAGTATAATTACCAATTTTAAAAGTCACATCATCACCTCTCTTTACTTTTTTATAATTTTTAATTCCAAACTATTAAATTTATGATATGATTATTATAGGAAAGGAGTTTATATGGAAAACGAAAATGTACCTACTACACCTACTACTGTAGAAGTTGTACCTCAAAAGAATAATAAGAAACAAATTGTTTTAATTGCAAGCATTTCAGTTCTTGTAATCGCTGTAATTATCGTTGCAGCATACTTTATGTTATTAGGAGATAATAAGAAAGTATTTACTAATGCTTTAGATAAAACTTATAAAGAAGTTAGTAATACTATCAATAAATTAGATGATACTCCTATTAAGAAAGATATCTTTGAAAAACCAGTAAGTATTGCTGCTAATGTTAAAGCAAATTCTAATATTGAAGGTTTATCTTTATTAAATAATTACAATTTTGATCTTAATATAGGTATGGATTATGCTAATAAGTTACTAACTTTAGGAGCTAAAGTAAATAATAATAGTAATAAAGAAATAGTTTCTGCTAATCTTAATTATGTTAATAATGGTATTTATTTAGAAGCCCCTAAATTATTAAATAAAGTAATTTTATTAGAAGATGATTTAGATAGTACATCTTTATTTAATGTTGATACTAGTGCTTTAGATAAACTAAATCTTGATTATATTAATGATATGGAAACAATCGTTAAAATTATGAAAGATAGTTTAGCCAACTATGTTACTAATAAAGATATTACTACTTCTAAAGAAACTATATCTATTAATAACAAAAATCACAATGTTACAACTTATAAAGTAGTATTAGAAGGTGAAAAACTAGAAAATTTACTTAATAATTTACAAAAGAATCTTACTAATGATAAGGATTTAATGAATGATTACGCCTCTTTATTAGATGTTGACGTAGACGATGTTAAAGATGCTATTCTTGATAATCCTTTATTGTTAGATAAGTTAGAAATTGAAGTTTATCGTGAAGGTATGCTTGATAAATATGTTGGTGGTAAAATTATCATTGATGATGAAGAATTAGAAGTATTAAATACTGATGATTACTCTTTAATTAAACTTGGTTATGATTTAACTATTACCAGAGATAAAAATGTTTACACTGTTGATTTAACTAATCTTGATAGTGGTATTGATAGCTTAGTATTTAAAGAAGTAGATGACAAAAACGCTGAAATAACTGTAAATATGACTGATTATGACCCTATCGTTCTTACCGTTTTAGAAAAGAATGATAATAATGTTGTTCTTACTCTTAAATACGGTGATACTTCATTTACCTTAGATTTAACTATTACTTATGATGTTAAATTACCAACTATTAATACAAGTAAAGCGGTAAGTATCGATGATCTTACTGAAGAAGATCAAACAACTTTATCTAATAATTTATTTGATATTATAAGTGAGATTCCTGAATTAAGTGAATTATTCGAAATGTAGTTAAAAAGAGAAATCGCTAAGATTTCTTTTTTTATCTTATAGGAAAGTTCATAAAAATTTTAAAAATTTCTTGACGAACACAAGTTTGTGGATGTATAATTATTTTACAAGGAGAAAATAGTTATGATTATCAATAGAGCTTATAAATTTAGAATGTACCCTAATGAATATCAAAAAGAATTAATTAATAAAACTATTGGGTGTACTAGATTCATTTATAACTATATGTTAAATAAGAAAAAAGATAATATTAATTTATTTAATTTTGATTTGATGAAACAAATACCATCTTTAACTATTTCTTATCCCTTTCTAAAAGAAGTAGATAGTTGTGCTTTAAGATGTGCTTTATTTGATTTAGATAATGGTTTCAAAAAGTACTTTAATAAAAAAGGTGGGTATCCTAAATTTAAAGCTAAAGGAGTAAAAGATAGTTATCGAACTAATTACATTAAGAATAAGTATAAAGATAAAGTTTATGAAAATATAAAATTAGATTTAGTAAATAAAAAGATAATTCTACCCAAATTAAAAGAAGTAAAAATAAGAGGATATAGACATTTAACAAAAATAAATGGAAGAATACTTAATGCTACTATTTCTAAAGTAGCAAATAAATATTATGTATCAGTATGTGTAGAGGAAGAATTAAATATAAAAGAAGTAATTCCATCAAGTGTGGTAGGAATAGATGTAGGAATAAAAAGTTTAGTAACAACCAGTGATGGAACTACTTATGGCAATCCTAACTACTTAAATAAATATGAAAAACGAATAAAAAGATTACAAAGAGGATTATCTAGAAAAGTTAAAAATAGTAATAACTATTATAAAACTAAAATTAAATTAGAAGAAGCATATAGAAAATTAAAAAATGCAAGAATTAAAACTAATGAGGAAATAGTAAGTAAAATAGTAAAAGAAAATGATATTATAATAAGCGAAGATTTAAGTGTAAAAACAATGATAGAAGAGTCAAAAAAATATTTAAGAAGATCTATATCTAATTCCACAATGGGAGACATAATAAGAAGATTAAAATATAAATGTCTATGGTTAGGTAAGAAATTTTATCAAGTAAATAGATATTATGCCAGTAGTCAGGTATGTTCAAGATGTAATCATAAAGATATAGAAATGAAAGACTTAAGCAAGAGGAAATATAAATGTAGTAATTGTGGA
>CANQHM010000048.1 GCA_947623845.1 uncultured Bacilli bacterium
TAAACTAACACATTTTATTTTGCAATAATTTTTAAGTAAAAACTAAAGACTTTTCGTCAGAAATTTGGTACAATAAACTAGATTTATTTGGTTAATAATAATTAAGGAAGTGATGAAAATATGTTTAAATTAGTATCAAAGTATGAACCTAGTGGGGATCAACCCGAAGCGATAAAAGAATTAGTAGATGGTTTAAATGAGGGTAAAAAAGAACAAGTACTACTAGGTGCTACTGGAACAGGTAAAACTTTTACGATTGCCAATGTTATTGCTAGTGTTAATAAACCTACTTTAGTTTTAGCTCATAATAAGACTTTAGCTGGTCAGTTATATAGTGAGTTTAAAGAGTTGTTCCCTGAAAATCATGTAGAGTATTTTGTTTCCTACTACGATTATTATCAACCTGAAGCTTATGTTCCTAGTAGTGATACTTATATTGAAAAAGATTCCTCTATTAATGATGAAATTGATGAATTAAGACATGCCGCCACGAGTGCCCTAATCAACAATCGAGATGTCATTGTCGTAGCTTCCGTATCTTGTATCTATGGTATTGGCGAAAAAGAAGAATACGAAAATATGATGCTTACTTTAAATGTCGGCGATACCATAAGAAGAAATGATATTATTAACAAACTAATTGATATGACTTATGAACGCAGTGATATCGATTTCCATAGAGGAACCTTTAGAGTAAGAGGGGACGTTATTGATATCATTCCCATTAATGAAAAATCTAGTGGAATAAGAATCGAATTATTTGGTGATGAAGTAGATAAAATAATGACTTTTGATCCCGTTACCGGTGCCGTTAGTGCCAGTAAAAAATCGGTTTCCATATTCCCTGCCAGTCACTTCGTAACTAGTCCCGAAAAAATGACAGAAGCCATTAGAAGAATAGAAGAAGAACTTAAAGAAAGATTACAAGTTTTACATGATAATAATAAATTAATTGAAGAACAAAGATTAAGAGAAAGAACTAATTATGATTTAGAGATGTTAAAAGAAACTGGTTTCTGTAGTGGAGTGGAAAATTATTCCCGTCATTTGGCTTTAAGAGGGGAAGGAGAGACACCCGCAACTTTAATGGATTTCTTTCCTAAAGATTTCTTATTAGTAGTCGATGAATCCCATGTTACTTTACCCCAAGTAAGAGGAATGTATAATGGGGATCATATGCGGAAGCAAACGCTTGTCGATTATGGATTTCGTCTTCCTAGTGCGCTAGATAACCGACCTTTAAAATTTCCCGAATTTCAAGATAAAATAAATCAAGCAATTTATGTTAGTGCGACCCCGGGGGATTATGAACTTGAAGAAACTAAAGGCGAATATGTAGAACAAATTATTCGGCCAACTGGGTTACTTGATCCTACTGTGGAAGTTAAACAAACGGAAGGTCAAATCGATGATATCTTGGAACAAATAAAACTTCGAATGGAAAAGAATGAAAGAGTTTTAATAACAACTTTAACAATTAGAATGGCCGAAGAATTAACCAATTATTTAAAAGAAATGAATATTAAAGTAGCATACTTACATAATGAAGTAAAAACTTTAGAAAGATTAAAAATTATTCATGATTTACGAGCTGGTAAATATGACTGTGTTGTGGGTATTAATTTATTAAGAGAAGGTATTGATATTCCCGAAGTTAGTTTAATATGTATTTTAGATGCCGATAAACAAGGATTTTTAAGAAGTGAGCGAAGTTTAATCCAAATTATTGGGCGTTGTGCAAGAAATGCTTCAGGACATGTTATAATGTATGCTGATACTGTAAGTGAATCCATGGAAAAAGCGATTAACGAAACTAAAAGACGGCGTTCTATTCAAGAAAAGTATAATAAAGATCATGGTATAACTCCGAAAACGATTATTAAAGAAATTCGTGAAGTAATTTCAAATATTAATCCAGAAGAAGAAATTAAGGAAGAAAAACTAAGTAAGAAAGAACGTCAAAACCTAATGCTTAAAGTAGAACAAGAAATGCGGGATGCGGCGAAGAATCTTGATTTTGAGAGAGCTATGGAATTACGGGATATCTTATTTGAATTAAAAAGTGGAGAATAATACTTGCATTTATTTTTAATTATCTTCTTTGTTTCATAGACGATTTTCTAATTTTATGATATTATTATAAAGAATAGAAAGAGGTATCTATTATGGAAGTTACATATATCTTTGGACATAAAAAACCAGATACAGATTCTGTTGTCGCAAGTATCGCCTTATCTTATTTAAAAAATAAATTAGGTGGTAATGCAACACCTCGTCTTTTAGGTAGTGTTAATAAAGAAACTAAATTTGTTTTAGATTACTTTGGTTTTAAAGAACCTAAATACCTAAATGATGTTAAAGTAGAAATTAAAGATATGTTATATAATACGAATGCTTATATTAATGAAAATAGTTCTATCTATGATGCCTTTAATATGATGCAAAATCTAAGTGTTACGGGACTTCCTATTGTTAATGAGAATCGTTTATTAGTAGGGTATACTAATTTAAAAGAAATAGCTAAGTTTTTAATAAAAGGGGATATCTATAATATTCATTCTAATTATAATAATATTGTAAAGGTTGTAGAAGGCGAAGAAGTCTTAAAATTTGATAGAGAGATTACGGGTTCTTTAATTACGGCGGCTTATAGTAGTAGTACTTTTACTAGTGAAATAAAATTAGATAATAATAGTATCTTAGTGGTAGGAGATAGACAAAATATTATTGCTTATGCCATTGATACGAAAGTAAAACTTATTGTCGTAGTAGGAGGTAGTAGTATTAAAGCAGACTTACTTACTAAAGCCGCTAAAAACAAAGTAAATATTATTTTTACGAAGAATAATACTTATACGACGATTAATAAAATAAAACTAGCTAATTATGTTAAATTTATTAATACTAATGAAAATCCTATTACCTTTGGATATAGTGATACTAGGGATGACTTTATTGATGCCGCGAATCATTTTGGTCATACGAATTACCCCGTTGTTACGAAAGAAAATAAGTGTGTAGGGATGCTTCGCTTAGTAGATGCCAATAACTTTAAAAAGAAAAAAGTAATTTTAGTAGATCATAACGAATTAGAACAAAGTGTAGATGGTTTAGAACAAGCTGAAATTCTAGAAATAATTGATCATCATAAATTAGGGACGATTGGTACTAATAATCCTATTAATTTTCGGAGTATGCCCGTAGGATGTACTAATACTATTATCTATAAATTATTTCAAGAAAGTAATCTACCTATTCCAAAAGAATTAGCGGGGATTATGTTAAGTGCAATTTTATCTGATACCTTAATGCTTAAAAGTCCAACCACTACTAAAATAGATCGTGAAGTCGCTAGTACCTTATCTTTAATTTGTGAACAAGATATTAATACTTTGGGAATGCAAATATTTAAAGCGGGTAGTTCTATTAAAGGGTTAAGTGCTAATGAAATAATATATAGTGACTTTAAAGAATTTAAACATGATGATGAAAAAATTGGGATTGGGCAAATAACCACTTTAGATATCGAAGAAATCTTAGGACAAAAAGAAGAATACTTACAAGAATTAAATAAAATGGAACAAAATGGTTATAAGTTAGCGCTACTATTTATTACCGATATTATAAATAATGGTAGTTATTTGTTGTATAATAATAAAGGAGAGAGTATAATAAAGAATGCTTATAATTTAAGCAATATTGAAGAAGGCGTCTATTTAAAGGGGATAGTATCTAGAAAAAAACAAATGGTACCACCAATTTTAGACTACTTAGAAAAATAATTATTTAATAGGGGGATTTATGGAAAAGTTTAAACCAGTTAATTTAGTTAATTATAATAATGAGTTATCAGTTCATATTTATGTTAATTATTTAAGAGAATATATTGCTAGCTTAAAAGAAGATATAGATATATTATTTGCTAGTAATATTTTGATATTTTATTTTAATGCAATGAATTTTCGGGATGATTTTGCTAGTTATATTAGTTATGAAAATTTAGAAGAGTATGAATTTTATAAAACATATGATGATGGGCATACTATTTTAACGTTATTACTAAAATGGTTAAATTATACGAAAGGCGAAAAGGGCGAGGAATTAGTAGAATTAATAAATGAATTTAGTTATATTATAGGTTATTCCTTTACGAAAGAAGATGTTCAAGAATATTTAATTAGTCTTATGAATTATATTGCTAAAGTTAACCAAATAGAATGTGACTTTAAAGATTATGTCTTTGATGATGATCTAGTATTAAAAAGAAAAATAGAATATTTTTCTCCAAGTTATAAAATATAGAAAGGGTTTGATTATATGGTAGCACTTATTACTGGAGCAAGTAGTGGAATAGGAAGGGATATCTCAAAAACTTTAAGTAATTTAGGGTATGACTTAGTTGTAGTAGCAAGAAGAAAAGATTTACTACTTAAATTACAAGAAGAAGTGAAGACGAAGGTTGAGATCATTGAATTAGATCTATCTAAGGAAGAAAATGTTTATAAGTTATATGAAAAAACTAAAGGAAGAGTAGATTTCTTAATTAATAATGCTGGGTTTGGCTTATTTGGTATGACTTATAAAACAGATTTAGATACGGAACTTAAAATGATTGATGTTAATGTTAAATGTGTGCATATTTTAACTAAATTATTTTTACAAGAATTTGTTAAAAAAGATAAGGGAAGAATTTTAAATGTGGCTTCTTCCGCTGGGTTTATGGCAGGACCTCGTCTTAATACTTATTATGCTACCAAAAACTATGTTTTAAAATTTACCATGGCGATATATGAAGAATTAAGACAAATGAAAAGTAATGTCCATATTAGTGCGTTATGTCCGGGACCAGTTAATACCGAATTTAACCGGGTTGCCAAAGGAAAATTTGAACTAAAGGGCTTATCTTCCGAGTATGTAGCTAAATATGCTATTAAAAAATCTTTAAAAAATAAATTATTAATTATTCCAGGAATGACAATGAAAATAGGGGTATTTATGACCCGTTTTGTTCCTTATAAATTACTATTAAGAATAACTTATGGTATTCAAAAAAGAAAAGAAAATAACTGAAAAATTTTTCAGTTATTTTAATGTTTTTATTGACGAACTTAAGTTTGCAGTAGTATAATCGTAGTATGCAGTAAATAAATTAGAGTTTTCTATAGATTGGAGGGTTTTTAAATGAATAATATAGAGAATTATAATGAAAAAATATTTGAAGATATTAAGCATATCGACGAAGATGGAAATGTTTATTGGTATGCAAGGGAGTTGATGGTAGTTTTAGAATATAAAAGGTGGGATAAGTTTAGCAATGTTATAAACAGTGCTAAAATAGCTTGTACAAAAAGCAATAATGTTGTTGAGGACCATTTTTCCCAAGTGGGAAAAATGGTTGAAATAGGATCTGGAGCTAAAAGATCTTTAATTGATTATAAACTTTCAAGATATGCGTGTTATTTGATAGTACAAAATAGTGATCCAAATAAAGAAGTAGTAGCATTAGGTCAAACTTATTTTGCTGTTCAAACGCGTAAAATGGAACTAACGGAAGCGGAATACAACTTATTAAGTGAAGATGAAAAAAGACTTTATCGTCGTAGAAAAGTTAGTAGCGGTAACAAAGTTTTATATGGTATAGCGAAAGAAAAAGGGGTAAAAAATTTTGATAGATTTACCAATGCCGGTTATAAAGGATTATATAATGGGGAAACCGCTAATGACATTGCTAAAAGAAAAGGATTAAGATATCGGGAAGATATTTTAGATAATATGGGTAGTGCGGAGCTTGGAGCTAATATATTTCGTATCGATTTAACTGAAGATTTATTAAAAAAACAAAAAGAAAAAAGTGAAAGTTTAGCAACTGATACACATTATAATGTTGGTAAAGCCATTAGAGAAACTATTGCTAAATTAGGTGGAACGATGCCAGAAGATTTACCAACTCCTAAAAAATCTATTAAAGAATTAAAGAAAGAAGCGAAAGAACTACAAGAATAGTTATTAAATAATTCATAATTTGCTAAATATTTTAAATACTAAATAATATAATATTAGTACAAAAATAGTTATATTTTGAGCAATTTTAGGAGAAATATTCTCTTAAAACTTTACTTTTTTACAAAAAAATGCTAATATGTTCATGAGAAAGGAAGCGTTATTATGTTATTACAATTTAAATTTAAAAATCATAAATGTTTTTATGATGAAACTTTTTTAGATTTAATGGCAACTCAGGAAAAAAGACATATTGAATCAACAATTAGTGTTAATGGTAATAATATTTTACCAGTTATTGCCATTCATGGTGCTAATGCCTCAGGGAAAAGTAGTGCTCTTGAAGCATTAGATTTTATGTTTGAATTTATAAAACTTTCTAATAAAATAGATATCAATAGTGATCTTCCTACCAACCCATTTGTATTTAGTACTAAAAGTCTTAATGAAAATAGTGAATATGAAGTATCAGTTTGTTTAGGTAATAACGAATATCGATATGGCTTTTCATTAAATAAAAACAAAATTGATGAAGAATGGTTATATACCAAAAGATTTGCTTTAAATACTAGGGCTAAAGAAAAAGTAATTTTTGAAAGAGCTAATAGTAAAGTATCATTTGGAAAATCTTATGGTACATACGAAAAAACTTGGAATCTATTTGGAAGTGATATTAATTTAAATACCAATAAATTATTAGTATTAAGTAATATTGCGATTAAAGAAAAATCAGGGATTTTAAGAGATTTATATGAATATATTTGTAAATTTGATTTTAGAATTGAAAGTGAATTTCGAAAAGTTAGTGTAGATATTTTAAATCAAAATGATTCAGTATATAATAAATTTCAAAAAATTATAAATGAATTTGATCCTTGTTTATTAGGAATTACTATTGAAACTATTGATACTAACGAAGGGAAAAAATACAATATTAGTGGCGTTCATAAAAATATTGATGATCCAGCAAACAATACCTTAATTCCATTACATTTAGAATCTAATGGTACTATTCGTATATTTAATATTATGCCTGCAATTTTAAAAAATCTTGAAGTAGGTGGGTTACTTTGTATTGATGAAATAGATGTAAAATTACATCCGTTATTATTCAAAAAAATTGTACAAATGTATATGGATAAAACAATTAATAAAAATAATGCCCAATTAATTTATACGGCCCATTCAACATTTTTATTTAATAGTAATGATTTAAGAAGAGATGAACTATATTTAGTTGATAAAGATGAATTTGGAAAGTCAAAGTTATACTCATTATCAGAGTTTAGAAATTTACGTGTTGATGCTGATTATGAAAAAAAATATCTTTCTGGACAATTTGGGGCTATTCCATACGAGAAGTAGGTGTTTTTATGGGCAGTGATAATTTACATATAAGAAGAACACAAGAAAGAAAAAAGCGTAAAGAAAATACCATAAGACAAAAATCTAGTACTTGGTTAATTGTTTGTGAAGGAACTAAGACTGAACCCAGTTATTTTGAAAAGGCCGTTGAAGAAATAAATAAAAAAATAGACGATGAATATAAATTAAAAGTAAAAATTGTTGGAAAAGGAATGAATACAACTTCTTTAGTTAATGCAACAGATTTACAAATTAAAATAGATAAATATAATACATCTATTGTTCCATATGGGAAAATATTTGTTGTTTTTGATAAAGATAGCTTTAATGCAAAAGATTTTGATGAAGCTATAAAAATGTGTGAAAATAATGGGTATATTCCTCTATGGTCGAATCAAGCAATAGAATTTTGGTTTCTTTTGCATTTTCATTGTATTTATTCTAAAATGAATAGAGCTGAATATACTAAGAAACTAAATAAGTACTTTAAAGATAAAGGATTAGATTATAAATATAAGAAGAATGATGATAATATATATAATTTATTATGTAAATATGGTTCATTAAATGAGGCAAGAAAAAATGCCCAAAAAATTAGTGCTGAACATAAGAATGATGCGCCATCATTAGCGGAAAGTTGTACCCAAGTATATAAATTCTTTGATGAAATAGATGAAAGATTAAAAGAGTTAGAATAAGTTATAACAAAAAAGAAGGAATTTATTTCCTTCTTATAGCTTCACTATACCATAAAACATCGTCTTTTTTGGCATCATTTAACATAATAAAGTTGCTTAGCATCCGATATGTTTTATTGTCCGTATTCTTAATCGTGGTATTCTTAATTGGTTCATCATTTTCAATTCGATCTAAAATATAATCCGTAGATGTATTTAAGAAATCCGCAATTTTAATTAATGTTTCCACACTAGGATAAGCTTTACCACTTTCATAAGCACTAATAGTTTCTTGGGTAACATTAGCAATCTCCGCCAATTTTACTTGGGTAACTTTCCTTTTAATCCGTATTTTTTTTAAATTTTCCATATTAACCCTCCATATATTACATCTATATTATAATATATATATAAATTGTAGTCAATAAAACCTTGTAATTTTATTATTTTTAGTTTATACTAATTATATAAAGGATAGGATGCATATGATAGGTAATGTATTAAAAAGACAAACAACTATTATCGCTATAACAGTTATCGCTTTATGTATAGGTGTACTTGGAGTTTCCTATGCTGTCTTCTTTAAAGTAGATAGTAGTAAAACCCAAGTAGTTACTTCGGGAGATTTAACTATCCAATTTGAAACGACAAAAAATACTATAACATCTGCAAATCTTCCCCAAAGTGATTACGAAGGGAAAAATAATGCTTATTCATTTAGTGTTACTAATAAAGGTACTTTAGATATGAAGTATGATATTTATATTTATAATGATCCTGATGCTGCTGGTAAGGGGACTCCTATACCTCATGAATGGTTAAGAGTTCAATTAGATAATCAAGAAATTAAAAATTTAGATCAATATACGGAAGAAACTACCGATGGGGATGATACTCCTAAAAGAAAAATTAATTTAAGTGATTTAATAGTAAAAGCTAAAGGAGCAGCTGATCAAAAAGATGTTGCAACTCATAACATTCGTATTTGGATTGATGAAGATGCCCCAGAATCAATCATTGGTAATATCGTTGCTTTAAAAGTTGAAGTATTCGGTTCAGCTAGTTAAAATATTATAATTATAATTTATAATATTTTTTAATACTTTACTTATCGAACAAATGTGTTATAATATTATTTGTGAAGAAGTATGAAATTTAAAAAAGTATATATTGAAATAACTAATAATTG
>CANQHM010000049.1 GCA_947623845.1 uncultured Bacilli bacterium
AATTCAACATAAGTACCACCTAATTTACGTTTGTATTCATGTAAACCAGCAAGATTATGGTAGGTAGTATGAGGGTCACCGACGGTACCAAAGAGATCTGCAAAGTCTTTACCTTGATCATAAGCATCTTTTATATATTCGTAATAAAGACGATTTACGGTACCAGTGTATTCGGCGATTTCATCATTACCAATGTACATGGACCAAGCACCTTTTTCGGTATAAGTACAAATTAGAGAAGCGATAACTATTTCTTTATCACCTTTATCACTTAAGAAAGCGATATCTTTTTCCATTTTTGTAACTTTATCTTTATTCTTTTCGGTTTTAATAAGTTCTTGGTATTTTTTTATTACTTTTTGAGGATTTATTTTAGCAATAAAATTTTTGACATAGTTGTTATCTTTAAATACTTTAAAAACATCTTCATAATATTTTTTAGAATAACTAGCAAAACCATCTTTATTAGATATTCTTTGAATTAAGTTATAAAAGTCATCTACTTTATCAGTACATTCAATAGTTAAATCATAATTATAACTACGTTTTATAGAACGCATGAAAGTTTTAGAAATAGTTTGTTCTACTTCACTAAAATCTTTATAGTTTTTAAAATAAGTTCTAAAAGTATAACGCGGTTGGTTATGTTCATATAGTTTATTAAATCCTTTGTGAATATAACCTAATTCTTTTAAATAATTAAATAATTCATAATTGTTATGACCATTTGGAATAGGTTTAGCTTCTTCATCGATATCTTGATAACTTATAGGGGGATCAATTTTTAGATAAATAGCATTTTCTTTTTTTAAGAAACTTTTAAGATTATCCGTAAATTCTTTTAATAATTCTTTATTATCATAATCGATAACATAACCACGGGGAACATAAAAATAACACATATGAAGTGGTGTTTCTTTTTTCATTAATACGGCTTCGGCTTTAATATGACCTTTATCATCTTTAAGACCAACATAAACGGGGATTAAATGCCGATTTTCTTTATTAACAATACCCCATTCATAAGAATTCATGAAGTGAGCCATTTTATGATTTTTCCAAAATTTTGTGTATTCTTCTTGTTTTAAGTTTGTAACAAATTTCATAGTATCACCTAAATTCATTATATCATAAGTTAAAGTAAGTGTCATTTTATTAATTAGTTATTTACTTTTCTAAAAAAATTATACTATAATTAAAGTAGGTGAAGGTAATGGAAATGGATAGATTAAATGAAATTGAAGAAAAGTTAAATGCCGCTTATGTGGAATTAAAAAAAGCTTCTCATGATGAACGCGGTAAATGGACGTTATTAATTATTGCGTTACAAAATGAGAAGATAACTATTTTACAAGAGTTACTCCAAAAGAATACCCTTAACATTAATGATAAAAGTTTTGTAAATCATTAACAATTTCTTTAAATTTCATACCATTAGAGGCTTTAAATAAAACGGTATCATGGGGTTTTAAAATATTAGTTAGTTCTTTAGTAGCGGTATTATTATCAGGACAAATGATTATTTGTTCTTTTTTCATACCTAGTTCTTGAGCTTTGTTAGCGATATGGGTTGCTTCTTTGCCAACAGTTAGAAGAATATCGATATTATTTTGGAAGACAGCAGTACCAACTTCTTCGTGTAAGGTTTTACTATAAGTACCTAGTTCTAACATATCACCTAAAACAGCGATTTTACGAGTAGGGTATCTTCCGAGTATTTCTAGAGAAGACTTCATAGAATCCACACTAGCATTATAAGCATCATTTATAAAAGTCATATCATGAACAGATATAAATTCCATTCTATTTTTAGTTAGAGAAATATTTAAGATACCATTAATAATTTTAGAAGCGGGGACACTCATAAGAGTACCAACTGCAAAAGCAATTAAACTATTATAAATGAAGACTTTACCAGGAACTGGACATTTAACATCATACTTTTCATCATGATAAGTAATCGTAAAAGTAGAATAGTTTTCCATTAGGTTGATATTTGCGGCCATAAAATCACTAGGGTTATCAATACCAATAGTTATTACATTATCTTTATGAGTTTCATAATAAGTATGTAACATATCATTATCATTATTAATTACTAAGATACCATCTTTATCCATACCATTAATAATTTCTAATTTAGCTTTTAAAATATTTTCTCGTGAACCAAGTTCCCCAATATGGGCGGTACCGACATTCGTGATAACACTGATATGGGGATGAGTGATCTTAGTAAGATAATCGATTTCCCCAAGATGGTTCATACCCATTTCAATAACCGCCGCTTCTTCATCTTGTAAACGTAATAAAGTTAGGGGTAGACCAATATTGTTATTAAAGTTACCTTCTGTTTTTAAAGTTTTATAATGCGTATTTAAAACACTATAAATCATATCACGGGTAGAAGTTTTACCAACACTACCAGTAACTCCTACAAATTTAGCTTTAGAATTGTTTCTTTTCGTTTCAGCAAGAAGTTTTAAAGCTATGAGAGAGTTATCAACAACAATGATAGGTTTATCTTCTTTAGCAATAGAGTTATTAGTAACATATTCTTTTTCTAAGATAATGGCATTAGCACCTTTAGCAAAAGCATCTTGATAGAATGAACTACCATCAAAGTTTTCACCTTTAATACCAATGTAAGTATCTCCCTCTTTAATTTCTCTAGTATCTTTAGTAAAAGAAGAACAAATAGTATTTTCATCACCACATAAAAGCGTAGCATGACAAATTGATAAGATATCTTTAACTGTAAAATTCATAATTTCACCTCATAAATTAATATTAACATAAAATTATATGTAAAGTAAATTAGGTTTATGCTAGTATTTTTAAGATTTTATCGATACAATTATGGTAAGGTAGGTGGATGTTATGGAAGAAAAAATAATAACGGATGTAGATACAGTTTTAAAAGTTATTGAAGAAATAAATAATAATTTTCCTAAGGTTATGGAGAAGATTAGTCCTTTAAATCCGCATCGGGATCCTTTTAACTATTATATGACAGGAAGTTGCCTTTATTACGCAGAGTTATTACACGATATTTTTGAAGATTATGCTACTTATTGCAAAACCGATAGTCATGCTTTTGTAAAAATAGGAGATCATTATTACGATGTATGTGGGGTGAATACGGATGCGCAATTTAAAAGAGTGACGGTGGAAGAATTTTCGAAAGAGGAAGAACCATACTTTTTTATGGCAACACTAGGTTTTGGCAGAAAAAATGATGAAGTAGATAAACAACTTATCAAAGAACTTACAAATATTGGGAAAGAAGCATTAGCACAAATTCTAGAAAATAGGTTGGCAACAAAAAATACTCTGTAATAAGAGTATTTAATTTTTCTCTGGTTCTGGGTAATCAACGCCTTTAGTATCAACTAAAGCTTTTTTGATGGTAAGATTAGTTTCTAGTTTTCCAGTTTCGGAATCAGCAATTTTTTCTTTACTAGCAATTTTTTCAATGACATCCATACCTTTAATTACTTTACCAAAAGCAGCATAGCTACCATCTAAATTAGAGGCCGTATCTAAACAGATGAAGAACTGACTGCCAGCACTATTAGGTAGGCCACTACGAGCCATAGATACAATACCTTTTTCGTGTTTTAAAGTATTTTTATAATATTTGTTAGTTTCAAATTCACCATAGATAGAATAACCAGGGCCACCAGTACCAGTACCTTTAGGGTCGCCACCTTGTAAAACAAAACCAGGTACTAAACGATGGAAACTATTATTATCATAAAAACCACTTTTAACTAGAGAAATAAAGTTATTAACGGTATTTGGGGCATACTCAGGGTATAATTCCATAACTATAGCACCATAGTTTTCAATTTCCATAGCAACTACGGGGTTTTTATCACCATATTTTATTTCGGTAACGTTTCCATCAACATCAAAGTTAATACCTAAGTTTTTATTACCACAACCAGTCATTAAAAATAAAGTAGCAATAATTAATAAAATCTTTTTCATATGATACCTACTTATCGGTAGAACCGAAACCACCTTTACGGATGCCGGTAGCATGGTCATTATCAATAGGTAAGAATTTCATAAATATTACTTGACCTATCGCATCACCTTTTTTAATTTCTAAGTCATGATCTAATATATTGTAGTATTGGAAATAAAAATGACCATCATTACTTTCATTACCATAATAATCGGCATCAACAATACCAATACTATTCGCCATAACTAAACCTTTTTTAGGGCCGGAACTACGATTTACTAAAATATAGTATTCATCATCTTGGCAGTAAGCTTTAAGACCCGTAGGAACTAAAGTAGGTTTACCTCCTAGTTTAAAGGGCGGGATGACCATGTCTTCCGCTGCTTCAATATCATAAGCTGCCGAATGAGCAGTCTTTCTTACGGGAAGATGAATATCTTTGTCTTCCCAACCTTTAGCAATTTCAAATCCTCTTAATTTTTCCATAATTTCACACCTTTCTTATATAGTATATCATACTTTATCATATAATAGGGTAATTCTTCTTCCTTTTATAGCAATTAAACCTTCTTCTTTTAAATATTTTAGTTCGCGAGACATGGCACAGCGATCGATGGCGAGGTAGTCCGCAAGATCCGTGAAAGTAAAGGGAAGATAGATAATTCTAGAACCATGATTACTACTAGTTATATTAAAATATTCTAGTAAACGGTTACGAATTGTTTTCTTAGTAAGAATTTCAATTCTTTCATTCTTTTCTTGCATCTTAGAAGTAGTTATTTGTAAGATGTTTTTTAAAAACTGATTATAACTTTCGGTATTTAAGTTTAGATTTAAGACTTGGTCATAATCAAAGACATAAAGAAGGGTATCTTCTTTGGTAATTATTTCATATTCATTACTATTAATGTGGGAAATGACGGCTCCGAAAATGTCATTTTCATTTAATTCTTCGATTAAACTTTGGTTACCATTGTAGTCTGTTTTAATGATTTGTAAAGAACCGTAAACGATAATGCCAATTAAGTTGTCACCAATAACATTTTGGAAAATACTAGAATTTTTTTTGAAAAAAAGTTGCGAAGCTTCGAAATTTCGGAGTAAAATTTTTTGATTTCGACTACTAATATTTTGAAATGGTTCCATCATTTTACATCTCCTTAAAAAAATTTTAACATAAATCGTAAAATGTTGCAATTGCAACAATATTATTTTTTTGATTGTGATATACTAAGTTTGTAATAGAGAAGGAGTATGAGTTATGAAAGTAATTAAAAGAGACGGCCATATGGTAGATTTTAGCCCTGATAAAATCGAAGCTGCTATCATGAAAGCCAATGCAGAAGTAGAAGAAGAAGATCAAGCTTCTAGCACCCAAATAAAAAATATAATTAAGTATATTGAAAAATTAGGTAAGAAAAGAATCTTAGTTGAGGACATTCAAGATATTATTGAAATGAAATTAATGTCAATAGGAAAATATGCTTTAGCTAAGAAATATATTACCTATCGTTATACAAGAGAGTTAGTAAGAAAGAGTAATACAACCGATGTATCAATTAAAGAATTAATTGATGGGGAGAATACGTATTGGAATACGGAAAACTCTAATAAAGATGCCAAGATTGTAACAACACAAAGAGATTATCTTGCTGGTATTACTAGTACCGATATTACAAGAAGATTTTTATTACCAGAAGATATTGTTAAAGCCCATGATGAAGGAATAATTCACTTTCATGATGCTGACTATTTTGCGCAAAATGCGTTACATAACTGTGATTTAATCAACTTAGAAGATATGTTACAAAATGGAACAAGTATTAATGGAGTTATGATTGAAAAACCACATAAATTCTTAACAGCGATGACGATTGCAACCCAAATAATTACAGCAGTTACATCAAGTCAATATGGGGGAGCAACGATTACGTTAACCCATCTAGCACCATTTGCGCGTTCTAGTTATGAAAGATATTTAGAAAAATATAAAAAACGGAAATTTGATAAAGCGACTTGTGAAAAATATGCGAAAGAAGATTTAGCAAAAGAAATTACGGATGGTGTTCAAACTTTCCAATATCAAATAAATTCTATGACAACTACTAATGGTCAAGCACCTTTCTTAAGTGTTTGTATGTATTTAGGAGAAACAGAAGAATATAAAGAAGAACTAGCAATGATTATTGAAGAATTCTTAAAACAAAGAATTTTAGGTATGAAGAATGAAAAAGGTGTTTATGTAACACCAGCTTTCCCTAAACTTCTATATGTTCTAGAAGAAGATAACATTCATGAAAATAGTAAATATTATTATTTAACGAAGTTAGCTGCGGAATGTACTTCTAAGAGAATGGTTCCAGATTATATTTCGGAAAAAATAATGAAACAACTTAAGATTGATAAAAATGGTGATGGTCAATGCTATCCATGTATGGGATGCCGTTCATTCTTAACTCCATATGTAGATGAAAATGGTAAACCAAAATATTATGGTAGATTTAATCAAGGGGTTGTAACTATTAACTTAGTTGATGCCGCTTTAACTAGTGATAAAGATATGGATTTATTTTGGCAAATCCTTGATGAGAGACTAGAATTATGTCATAGAGCATTACAAATTAGACATAAAAGACTTTCTAAAGCTACAAGTGATGTAGCACCAATATTATGGCAACATGGAGCATTAGCAAGACTTAAAAAAGGTGAATCTATTCATGATTTATTACATAATGGATATTCAACTATTTCATTAGGTTATGCTGGTTTATATGAATGTGTTAAATATATGACTGGTCACTCTCATACAGATAATGGAGAAGGTAAAGAATTTGGTCTACAAGTAATGCGAAAACTTAATGAAGCTTGTAAAAAATGGAAAGAAGCGGAAAACATTGATTACAGTGTTTATGGAACTCCTATTGAATCAACAACTTATAAATTTGCCAAATGCTTAAAAGATCGTTTCGGAGTAGTAAAAGGAATAACTGATAGAGATTATATTACTAATTCATATCATGTTCCAGTATTTGAAGAAATTGATGCTTTTGAAAAATTAAAACTTGAAAGTGAATTCCAAGCATTAAGTCCAGGAGGAGCAATCTCTTATATTGAAACTCCTAACTTATCTAATAACTTAGATGTTGTATTAGAAGTAATTAAGTTCATTTATGATAATATTATGTATGCTGAATTAAATACGAAGTTTGATTATTGTCATGAATGCGGTTATACAGGAGAAATATTAATCGATGATAATATGGAATGGTACTGCCCTAATTGTGGAAACCGTAACCAAGATAAAATGAATGTCGCAAGAAGAACTTGTGGTTATATTGGAACTCATTTCTGGAATAAAGGTCGTACGCAAGAAATTAAAGAAAGAGTAATGCATATAGATAATAAAAATGCTACTGAAGAATAATTATGAGATACAATACAATTAGAAAAATGGATATCTCTAATGGTCCAGGGGTAAGAATAAGTATTTTTATGCAAGGTTGTGCCTTTAATTGTAAGAACTGTTTTAATCCAGAAACACATGATTTTAAAGGCGGGAAAGAATTTACCGATGAAACAATTGCTAAAGTCTTAGATTTATGTAGTAAAGATTATATTGCGGGTTTATCAATATTGGGAGGAGAACCAATGCATCCCATTAATATTGAGGGGACGATGCGTTTAGCTAAAGCCTTTAAAGAAAAGTATCCAAACAAAACAGTGTGGGTATGGACGGGATTTTTAGTAGATAGAGATTTAATGGACAAAGAAGCTTTAAAATATATTGATGTTATTGTTGATGGTCAATATGTTGATGAACTAAGAAATCCTATGCTTAGATGGAAAGGTTCTTCGAACCAAAGAGTAATCGATGTTAAGAAAACTTTGAAAAATAAAAAAGTAGAAATACTTGAAGAAGAATTAGTTTAATAGAAAGTAAGAGAAATCTTACTTTTTTATATAATGTTTTATAAAACAATTGAAAGAAAATTATTTTTTTTATATAATTAATTTAGAAGTTAAGGAGGAATGGTTTATGTCTTTAAAAGCCGGAATTATTGGGTTACCTAATGTTGGTAAGTCAACTTTATTTAATGCAATTACAAAGAAAAATATTTTAGCAGCAAATTATCCTTTTGCCACGATTGATCCTAATGTAGGAGTAGTAACAGTACCAGATAGTAGATTAGAATTTTTAGAGAATTTATATTTACCAGAAAGAACAATTCCCACGACATTTGAATTTACGGATATTGCAGGTTTAGTTAAAGGAGCTAGTAAAGGAGAAGGATTAGGTAATAAATTCTTATCCCATATTAGAGAAGTAGATGCGGTAGTAGAAGTAGTAAGATGCTTTGATGATGCGGATATTATTCATGTTGAAGGAGCAGTAGATCCGATAAGAGATATTGAAATAATCAATGTGGAATTAATTCTTGCCGATTTAGAAATAGTGGAAAATAGAATTGGGAAGATTGAAAAGAAAGCGGAAACTACTAAAGATAAAGATACAGTATTAGAACTTAATGCTTTAACTAAAGCAAAGAAATCTTTAGAGCAAAATATTCCTCTAAGACAAGTAGAATTTAGTGAAGACGAATTGGAAGCAATAAAGTCATTTAATTTTATTACTTTAAAACCGCTTATTTATGCGGCGAATGTAAATGAAGATGATGCCGTTTTAGGAGAAAATGCTTATACGAAAAAAGTCGCTGAATATGCCGAGAAAGATAAAGCTAGTGTTATTGTAATGTGTGCGAAGATGGAAAGTGAATTAGTTGAATTAAGCGAACAAGATAGAAAAGTTTTCTTAAAAGATTTAGGTATAGAATATGCGGGATTAGATAAACTAATTTTTGCAACTTATAATCTTCTAGGTTTAGAAACATTCTTTACCGTAGGGAAAGATGAAGTAAGAGCATGGACATTTAAAAAAGGGATGAAAGCTCCTGCTTGTGCGGGGATTATTCATAGTGACTTTGAAAGAGGATTTATCAAAGCCGAAGTTACAAGTTTTAATGATTTAGAAGAATTAAAAAGTGAAAAAGCGGTTAAAGAAAGTGGTAAATTACGCTTAGAAGGGAAAGACTATATAATGCAAGACGGAGATATTTGCTACTTCCGTTTCAATGTCTAATAAAATATGAA
>CANQHM010000050.1 GCA_947623845.1 uncultured Bacilli bacterium
AAGAAATAAAAATAAACTAAGTTTTTTGCTTAGTCTACTTTGCGTTATTTAATTTTTAGCTGTGAATTGTAACAAAGAAATGCCAAGTAAAATTTATTCTCCTTGACTTAACTCTATCTAGATTGATATACTTATAATAAGAAAGGAAGATAGTTGTTTACGAAAGCAAACTATTTTAAAGAAAGGAAGATTGATAATATGAAAAAATTAAGATTAGTTGCAATTAGTTTAGTTCTTATGTTTGTAGCCGTTCTTGGTGTTAGAGCAGAAGTTACTTATCCAGAAGTAACAGATGCTACTGCTACCAATAGTTCAAGTGCTGATGCCGAAATTGTAGGTACTAAAAGTTCTGTAGTTACGGTAACTGTTAATAGTGGTGAATGGAATTTACTTAATGATGGTACAGGAGAAAGTGTATCAAGACCAGCAGGTTATACTTGGGTAGGTTTAAACTTTAAATGGGATTCTGCCGTAACTGATGTCAAAATTGATACTACTAATGAGACTTTAGATGTTACACATGCCTTTACTGAATATTTTGGATTTAATTTAGAAGAAGTAAAAGCTGCTGCCGCTAAAGGTGAAAACTTAACTAAAACATTTACTTTAACTTGGACAGAAGGATCTGAAAATGGAACATTAACTATTAATTTAGTAGTAGAACCTGCTAAAATTACAATGGTTGATAAATCAACCGTACCAACAAGCACTACTCCTGTATGGAATGAAACTATATATAATGAAACTGTAGAAGAACATACTCATGAAGTTGTAGTAGAAACTGATAGCAATGGGGAAGTAGAAGTATACCCAGAAAATGCTTTAGAAGGGAAAGAAGTAGTTTTAACGGTAAAACCTAATGAAGGTTATGAATTAGCTACTTTAACTGTAACATACCTAGATGGTGAAGAAGAGAAGACTGTTGAAGTAACAGATGATAAATTTGTAATGCCAGCAAATGATGTAAAAGTAGTTGCTACATTTAAAAAAATTGAAGTAGAAAAAGCTGATACTACCGAACTAGAAAAAGCTATAGCTGAAGCTGAAAAATACTTAGATGATAAAAAATATGATGCTAAAGAAGTTGAAGCATTAAGAAAAATCATTGAAGAAGCTAAAAGCTTAATCGGTGCCGATAAAGAAGGACAAGATACTGTTGATGGAATGGTTGATGTTCTAAAAGATGCTATGACTAAAGTTGCTAATACTGGTGATAATATCGTAAGTGTTGTTGTAACTGGTATGGTAAGCTTAGCAGTAATAGCTGGTGGAATTGTTTTAATAAGAAAAAATAAAGCCAATAACTAATTAAATTAAAGTTTAAGATTCACATGAAAATGTGGATCTTTTTTAGTGTAATAATAAAAAAATTAAAAATTTTTTAAATTTTACAGATTTTATAGCATTTGGTACCTACCAGGTACCATTTTGGGTAAAAAACGCTTCTAATTTTTGAAATTTGTAGACAGATTTTGAAAATTTGCAATTTTACTTTTATTTTCGTTTGTTATATAGTTACTTTCACAAGGAGGAGAAATATATGAAAAACGAAGAAACAAAAGAAATAGTACCAATAACTAATGATAAAATGTTTTTTCATATTATGCATACACAAAAAGAGTATTTAACTAATTTAATTCATTATATAACTAAAATACCTTTAGAAGAATTAAAAAAATTAGAATATATAGATACTACTTTAAGTGAAAATAATAAAGAGAAAAAACATGAAAGAAGTGACATTGTTGTAAAAGCAGGTAATTACATAATTAACCTGGAAATGAACAAACATTATTATAAAGAATTAATCTTAAAAAACTTTAGTTACTTATGTTTACTAAATAATAGTGTCAATATGGAGGGAGAAGAATATGACCTCAATAAGAAATTTATTCAAATAAACTTTGATTGTTTTAATAATCATGGTAAAGATCTAAAAAATAAATATATATTAGAAGAGGGCATATATAAAGAGAAGTATCCGTTGCAGCGAATGGAAATATATCATATAGTACTTGACTATTTGCAAAACAAAGAGTATACTGAAAGTGAAAATAATAAATTATTAGATTATTTAAAGATAATGTTACTACAAGATAAGACACAAATATTAGAAATTGGTAAAACAGATGAAATACTGAGAGGAGTAGGAGAAGAAATGATAAGATATAGTAAAGAAATACCATTAGGATATCGTGATGTTGAATTAGAAGAAAGAATCCTTATGAACACCTATAAAAAGGAAGGCATAAGAGAGGGCGAAGAAAGAGGACTTATTAGAGGTAGAGCTGAAGGCAAAACTGAAGGAGCTAATGATACCATAATAAAAATGTATAGTGGTGGCATAGGAAAAGAAGCAATAGCTAATGCCTTAAATATGCCTTTAGAGCAACTAGATGAAATCCTAAAAAGTAAAAATAATATGGCGATATAAAAAATATGAGTAATTTAGATTTAAAAGAAGTAATATTATATGATGAGACATTACCATTAGGATATCGTGATGTTGAATTAGAAGAAAGAATCCTTATGAACACCTATAAAAAGGAAGGCATAAGAGAGGGCGAAGAAAGAGGACTTATTAGAGGTAGAGCTGAAGGCAAAACTGAAGGAGCTAATGATACCATAATAAAAATGTATAGTGGTGGCATAGGAAAAGAAGCAATAGCTAATGCCTTAAATATGCCTTTAAAGCAATTAGATGAAATCCTAAAGACCAAAGAAAATAATTAAATTTAGTACTGTCTATTACTAAAATAAATAATAATATACTTTTTCTTAAACATTTGATACAATAATCTTATGGAAGTGAATAGTATGAAAAAAGAAGTAATACTTTATATGGTAATACCTTGTTATAATGAAGAAGAAGTATTATTAGAAACTACTAAAAGATTAAATGAAAAATATAATACTTTAATTAGTAATAAAGTAATATCTAAAAAGAGTAAAGTTTTATATGTTGATGATGGTTCTAAAGATAATACTTGGGAATTAATCGAAAATATTCATAATGCTAATAATACTTTTCTAGGTATTAAATTATCAAGAAATAGAGGGCATCAAAATGCTTTAGTAGCTGGTTTATTAACTGCTAAAGAATATGCTGATGTGGTAATTAGTATGGATGCGGATTTACAAGATGATATTAATGCAATAGATAAAATGTTAGATGAATACTACAAAGGTAATGAAGTAGTATATGGTGTAAGAAGTAGTAGAAAGAAAGATTCTTGGTTTAAGAAAACTACCGCCCAAAGTTTTTATAAATTAATGAAAATAATGGGGGTTGATGTTATCTATAATCATGCAGATTTTAGATTAACTAGTAAAAGAGTATTAGATAGCTTTGAAAATTATAAAGAAGTTAATTTATTCTTAAGAGGAATATTTCCTTTAATTGGTTATAAAAATAGTGTCGTTTATTATGAAAGAGATAAAAGATTTGCGGGAGAAAGTAAATACCCACTAAAGAAAATGTTATCTTTTGCTTGTGATGGTATAACCTCATTTAGTATTAAACCCTTAAGAATGATTCTATCCCTAGGATTAATTATCTTATTTATAAGTATTGCCATAATGATTTATTCTTTAGTAGTTAAAATAATGGGTAAAGTAGTACCTGGTTGGACATTTATTACAATATCTATTTGGTTTATTGGTGGTCTTCAAATGTTATCTATTGGTGTTATCGGCGAATACATTGGGAAGATCTATAATGAAACGAAACAAAGACCAAGATACTTTATCGAAAAAGAATTATTAAAATAATGTTATTTAGAGATGCAACAATGGTTGCATTTTTTTAATGTTTAAAAATTTTTAAAAAAAATTTGCGTCAAAAAAAAGGAAATCAGCAAAAAATTGTTAATATATATTATGAAAGGTAAAATAGATGAAAACATTAATTTTTGCCTAAAATATTTGCAACACTTCCTCGTGTGTCGTAAATATTAATAAAAAATTTAACAATTAAAGAAAATTCATTATTTAAAAAAAGGAGGATTAGAAAATGAATGGATTACAAACTAAAGAAGAACAAGAACTAGAAAACAAAATGTATTTAGAAATTAAAGACTTAATTGAAAGTAGTAAGAGAAAAGCTTATATAACAGTTAATACTATTTTACTAGATTTATATTGGCACATTGGGGAGAATATTGTTAATAACTTACAAAAAGGAGAGAAAAGAGCAAAGTATGGTGAACATGTATTAAAAAATTTATCTATAAGATTAACAGAACAATATGGTAAAGGTTATTCTTTGCGTACTTTAAAATATGCCCGTCAATTTTATATGTGTTTTCAAATTGGGCAAGCACTGCTTGCCCAATTGAGTTGGACTCATTACATAGAACTTTTAAAAGTAAAAGATGAAAATATAAGGAATTTCTATATGCAAGAATGTATAAGTAGTAAAGGGGATGTAAGAACTCTAAGAAGAATTAATTAAAAAAGTAGAAAAATACTAATTCTCAAATTAGGCAGCAGTGCTTGCCCAGTTAGTGAAAATTCATTATAAAAAATAGGAGGGTTATAAAATGAATGGATTACAAACTAAAGAAGAACAAGAACTAGAAAATAAGATGTATTTAGAAATTAAAGACTTAATTGAAAGTAGTAAAAGAAAAGCATATGTAACAGTTAATACTATCTTACTAGATTTATATTGGCATATTGGGGAGAATATCGTTAATAATTTACAAAAAGGAGAAGAAAAAGCAAAATATGGGGAGCATATATTAAGAAATTTATCTATAAGATTAACAAGTACTTATGGAAGAAGTTTTTCTAAAAGTAATTTGGAGTATATGAGAAGATTTTACTTAAGTTTTCCAATTGCCCAAGCAGTGCCTGGGCAATTGAGTTGGACACATTATCTAGAACTTTTAAAAGTAAAAAATGAAAATATACGAAATTTTTATATGCAAGAGTGCATTAATTCACGCTGGAGTTACCGAGAATTAGAAAGAATGATCAAATCACATCTATATGAAAGATTATTAAGCTCTAAGGATAAAGATAACGAGTTAGCATTGCAGGGTAATGTTATTAAGACTAGTAAAGATTTAATAAAAGATCCCTATGTACTGGAGTTTCTAAATTTAGGTGATAATTACAAAGAAAAAGATTTGGAAAAGGAAATAATAAATCATTTAAAAGAATTCTTACTTGAATTAGGTAAAGGATTTATGTATGTAGGTAGTGAAGTTAAGTTAAAAATTGCTAATAAAAATTATTACCCAGATTTAGTATTCTATAATAATATCTTAAAATGTTATGTTATATTTGAATTAAAAATCGGAGAAGTAACCCATAAAGACATTGGTCAGTTAAATATGTATGTAAATTATTATGATAAAAACATTAAACAAACAAGTGATGAACCTACAATAGGTATTTTACTTGCTAAAGAAAAAGATAAAACCATCGTCGAGTACGCTTTACCTAAAAATAGTGAGATATATGCATCTAAGTATTTACTTCATTTACCAACTAAAGAAGAATTAGAAAGGGAAATTAAAAAATATGAGGAGGAATTGTTATGATAGAAATTGTCAAAAAATATAAAATATTAATTATTTTAGGGATTGTTATAATCATAGGTATAATATGTCTAAGTATGCCTAAAAAAGATGAAGATATAGAGTTTGCTACAGAAGAAGATACTTTAGAAATAAAAAAAGAAGAAGAAATACCAGAAGAAGAAGTAAAAAAAGTAAGTTTTAAAATCGATATTAAAGGCGAAGTTGTAACACCAGGGGTATACGAAGTAGATGATGGTATGATCGTTTTAGATGCCATAAATTTAGCCGGTGGTTTAACTCCTAAAGCGGATACCTCGAATATTAATTTAAGTGAAAAACTAGTTAGCGAAATGGTGATAGTTATTAATTCTAAAGAAGAAGTAAAAGAAAGTACTAAAGGAAGTAGTGTTAGTGTAGGAAGTATAACTTCTAAAAAGGAAGTGAATCAAAATCAAAAAGTTTCTCTAAATCATGGAACCTTAGAAGAACTAATGACCTTATCGGGAATCGGGGAAGCCAAAGCCCAAAAAATTATTAGTTATCGTAATCAAACGCCATTTAAAAGTATCGAAGAAATTACCAATGTAAGTGGAATAGGGGCATCTACTTTTGAAAAGAATAAAGACCGTCTTACACTCTAAATATTTCTTTCTAATTTTATTTTTTCTTACTTTAGTTTATTCTTTATTAATTACCAAAGTTGTTAAATATAAAAGTATATATTCTAGTAAGACAACAAATTTTAAAGTTGAAGTAATAGATTATAAAATAGATGGTAATTTGTTAAGTGCTACTGTAAAAGGAAAAGAAAAACTTAAACTAACATACTACTTTCAAACGGAAGAAGAAAAGAACTACTATCTTGCTAACTTGAAATTTGGAAGTATCATGCAAGTAGAGGGAAGCCTTAGTATTCCTAGTCATAATACTATACCTTATACTTTTAGTTACCAAGAATATTTATATAATCATCAAATATACTATATTTTAAAAGCTAGTAAAATTACTTTTAAAACGAATAATAATCTTTTATATAAGTTAAAAAATTATGTTAATGAACGGATTAATAAAAGTCGTAATAGTGATTACTTAGAAACTTTTATCCTTGGTAATAAAAATTATTTAGAAAGTAATACCTTAAACAATTTTAAAAATAATGGGGTAAGTCATTTATTTGCTATCTCTGGTATGCATTTATCATTCTTTGCTCTTATTCTAGGTACAATTCTTACTTGGTTAAAACTAAAAAGTAAAACTAAAAGTGTTATTATCATTACTATTTTATTATTCTATAGCTTTATGGCGAATTTTACCCCATCTATTACTAGGGCTTTAATCTTCTTTATCTTACTAACCCTAAACCATGAATTTAAACTTCAAATTAAATCCTTAGATCTACTATATCTAACATTTAGTATTATGGTGTTAATTAATCCTTTTTATATCTATGATATTGGATTTATCTATTCCTTTATTACGACTTATACGATAATTTATATTAGTAAAAAATTAGAAGGAAAAAATAAATATGTTCAAACTTTCTTAATAAGTCTTATTTGTTTCTTTTCAAGTATTCCAATAACTTTATTTAACTTTTATGAAATAAATTTCTTAAGTATAATTGCTAATATTATCTTAACACCTATAATTAGTACTATCATCTATCCCTTATCTTTAATAAGTTTATTACTACCTATTGATAATATTTTAAATTTCTTTTTAAATATTTTAGATTTTTTAAATAATTTTTTAGCTACTATTACCATCTTTAAAGTTATCATCCCTATTCATAATATCCTAATTATCTTTATTTATTACTTTGTTTTTTATCTTTTGATAAGTAGTTTAAACTATAAATATTTAACTTATTTATTAGGTATATTGTTTATTTGTTATATGCTACCTAAGTTAGATAGTAAGGCTTATATTTATTATTTAGATGTCGGACAAGGGGATAGTAGTTTAATAATAAGCCCTTATAGAAAAGAGGTTATGTTAATTGATACGGGTGGTAAAGTAAGTTTTAATAACGAAGAGTGGGAAAAGAGAAAAGAAGAATACTATTTAACTGATAATACCATTACTTTATTAAAAGCTTTAGGTATCAGCAAAATTAATACTTTATTATTAACTCATGGTGATTATGATCATATGGGGGAGACGACCCATTTAATCGAGAATTTTAAAGTTTCGAAAGTAATATTTAACAATGATAGTTATAACGACTTGGAAAAAGACGCTATTAAACTTTTAAATAAAAAGAAAATTAACTATTATCAAAATATCAAACTATTAAAATTTAACAAGAATAATTTTTATTTCTTAAATACTACTAGTTATGATAATGAAAATGATAACTCTAATGTTTTATATTTTAAATATGGAAAATATAAGTTTTTATTTATGGGCGATGCTGGGATTAAGAAAGAAGAAGATATTCTAAATAAGTATAATTTAAATAATATAACTTTCTTAAAAGTCGGACATCACGGATCTGATACTTCTTCTTCTAAAAATTTTATTGAAGCGATAAATCCTAAGATATCGATAATATCAGTAGGTAAAAATAATCGTTATGGACATCCCACTGAAGAAGCTTTGAATAACTTAAGTAAATCTAAAATATATCGAACTGATTTAGATGGAACAATTGAAGTAAAAATACAAAATAATGAATATTTTATAAAAACTTATGTTTAGATTAAGAAAGGATTATAAATAATATGGTACAAAGTAGTCTTAAAAAAAATATTATTGACGAAAAAGTTAATAAATATATCGAAAAAATAAAAAATAATTTTTCTACAAATATTATAATAAATACCAAAATAATCAAAGAAGAAAATATTAATTATAATAGTGCAAGTGAAAGAGCTATTTATAACAAAGCTAAAATTTTATTTTCGAAAATAGGGAAAAAAACTTTTTGTAATAATTCGGAAATCATTTATGTTAGTAATAATGACATAAAAGAAAGCATAGATAAAACAATAAAAAATCCATATCAAAAAAAATATTTAAAAGAAAATATAGCTGTTTTTGCAAAATTGGATAAAATAATTGAAAGTGCTAAAGTACTTTCTTATAGTAGTAATGATTTAAAAGGACGAGTGGAATATAAAGAATACAAGTATTATGTTGTTAATATTTTAATAGATAATAAAAAATATGTTGTGGAATTTGATACTAGAATTCAAAATACTAATGGAAAGAACGAAAGGCATTTTAGATTAGAAAGAATTTATCCAATATAAAAAGAGATTTCAGCGACCGTGTCAAGATAAATCTTGGTGGACGGTTTTGTACTGAAATCTCTTCTATTAAAACAATAACACAATATCTACATAATGTCAACTACAATTCTCTATGTTAGACCGAATTGATTAATTCAACAAAAAATGATATTATAATAAAGAGATGATAAAAATGAATGAA
>CANQHM010000051.1 GCA_947623845.1 uncultured Bacilli bacterium
TTTACCATTTTATCTAGGAGTAATAATACTCCACATCTATAAAAATAATGACTATATTGATTATCTTTATATTCTTTCTTTTCAATAATACTTAAATTATTTATTATCACATAATTGATCTTCAACCTTTCTACTTTACTTAAATCTTTATTACATTTACGATAAAACATATAAGCATCTATGCTATATGTATAGTAATTACCTCTTTTTTCAATAATCACTAAATAATTATTAAATATCTTTTTTAAAAATTTATATCTACTTATTCTACTCATTTTTTCTATTTGCGAACCATACTTTTATTTTAAAAATTACATTACTGTAATTTTTATATATAATCGCCTTACGGCGATGGAGGTGTGCACCCCTTATCGCTATCGCTCTAGGAACGCACTCAGTTCGAATCAAGCTTCGCTTTCACCGAACTGCACTACATCACGATACTATGATGTAAGGTTGCGCTGCACTTCCATTTCCACCCTCGCCCGCTATCTTTACTTTCGAGCTCAGATATAAGGACGGGCGAACGCCACTCGCGTTGTAGACGTAGCGGTTGTCGCCGACAAACCCGCCAGAGTTGACGCCGAACGCAAAGTCAGAGTAGTCGGAGTTCGGCATTATTGTCCACATTGTACTACCAGGTTTTAACCAACTATTATTAGCACAATCTGTTTTCCATTGTCCACTATCCCAGTTATACATTTCTTTTGCTAAGCAAGCATCTCTTCCCGTAGTACCACCTGTAGTAGCAAAACCATAATCACTAGGATAAATAAGTCCTACTTTACCTATCCACGTTGTTGGTCTTCCAGTATATGCCGTTGTACCACGTTCAGCTTCATAGAACACTTTTGGATTTCCTGTTGAACTATACGTACTTCCTAACCCACCTAAATTCCATTTTACACTCTCAATCATTGATTTAGTTGGTCCACTATCATCACCTTTTAATCCTGTGGAAGTAAAATCACAATTTGTTGTAGCATTACCTGAACTATTTGAACACTTTCCATTTCCACTATTCCAATATAAACTATTATTTGCTGTTACACTATTTAATTGATGACCTCCATAATTAGGATTTAATAAATACATTAATTCTGCAGTTGTCCAATCATTCTTACCATAAGCAGATTCTGCTCCCGTAGAAGCATTTTTATTGTCCCAAGAATAATTTCCTATACTATCTGCTCTTACAATTTTAATCAAATCTTCTTGTAAACCATCTTCTTTTTCTACATTTTTCATAACCCCAATAATTCGCCATTTTTCACAGTGCTTCTCACTCACAGCATTTTCTTGTGTTATACCATTATAATCATCACAATTAAACCATACGTAATTTGCAGGATCTGCTCCAGCATATCTTATATTTCCACTTTCATCAGCAAATATTGTAGTATCATCTGCTACTACTATATCCGTAAATGGTTTAGATGGAATGTATACCTTAGCATTTTCTTTATCATCAACATTTATTTTTCCGCCAAAAATAGCTCCTTGATTATAATCTTGAGGTACATCTAATTCTTCAAAAGTAATAGTTAATTTATAATAATGTTTTTGTTTCTTTTCTGGACGGCTTATATTTATAGCTAAGTACATTTCATTATCTTCATTAACCATTTCCGTATTTATAAAACCATCTTTTTTAATTCCATCAGGTTTTTCTACATCAAAATTATCATCAGTATATTCTACTAATTTATATTTTAAATCTTCTTGTTGAAAAGTAGTTTCTAATTCCGTTAATTTAATATTATAAGTATAACCATCGTCATCTAAAGTACCAGTATTTTCTACTGTAAAAGTCTTACTATCAGTATCTCCTGGTTTAGCATTAGGTAATGATATAGCATCATCATTGTCTGTAAATGTTAATTCCATAGTACCTGATTTAAAAACATTTTCTCCTGCTAAATCATTCCCTAAAATATTAGCGTGAAAGAATGCATATGATACACCAATTAAAGTTATTGATAAAACTCCTATTAAAACTACGAATAACCATTTATTACTTTTAAGTATATTCACTATAATTACCTACCTTTACATATTTATCTTATCACTCTATACCCCCCCCCCGTCAATAAAATTTGACATTTTTTCGCAATTAGTTGACAAGGTGACGAGGGTAATCGAGTAGAGAAAATTTATATTAGTTTATAAATTTGTCCCTCTCACACCACCGTACGTACCGTTCGGTATACGGCGGTTCGTTAAATACCTATCTTATCGTTACTACTTTACGCAAGAAAATAAATCACCTGCTACTTACTACCCTCTGTTTCCAACATACTCTTGTAAGTGAGAGTTTTTCTTTTACTCGTCTGGCTTTTTATTATTTTCATCATGTTTCATAACAGATGTTATTTAACGTCTTGTCCTTCGTTCTTTATAGTTTCCTATATTTCTTTACTACTATGACAAGAGCTGACTTCTTGATGTTCAGTTATATATCTCTATATAAGTTACTTTTCTAATATATCTTATAATCATACATTAGATAGCATATCATCAAGACCTCACACGGTAAGTGTTAACACTTTCATCTCATCTACTCGCCACATTTACTATATAAATTTCGTGTAGTATTGGACTTCAGTTTGTTTTGCAACCTCGTCCAATTTATACAGCCTTAATATGTGATTTCTGTTCGTCGAGCCAAGACTTTACCTCCGACTTCCTTCAGATTCCACCTCACGATGGACACCCTTGTCTTTGGTTAGTGGTTCCTACTACCAAGCCCACAGGTAACTTTCATACCCTAGTTTTAACACGTGCGTGTCGCACCAAAAATCCCAGACATGTCTGGGAAATTTAAAATTAAACATTTATAGGAACTAATTCTTCATCTAAAATAGAATATAAATAAGTTTTAATTTCTTTATTAGTTATGGTTTTTAAATAATCTTTATAACCTTTTACTTGTTTTAAATAAGCATCATCTTGGGTATTTTTAAGTTTATAATCGACTATCGTATAATGATCATCATACTCTATTAATAAATCGATAATTCCTTTAGAGTCATCATAAACAAATTCATATTCTTGATAAATATTTAAAGCATTATTTAAGATACCAGTATTAATAAAAGATTTAATCTTTTTAGCTACTAATTCATTCATATGATCATAGTTAGGATTATTAAAATCAATATTTTCTAATTCTTTGTGACATAGTAAACCAAAATTAATATTTTGTAAGTCTTCTTCACTATAGATATCATTAATATCTTTAGAATAATGTCTTGGATTTAGAATTAAAGCTTCTTCTAAAGGATTATCTTCAACTTTGATAATGTTTCCCTCTTCTTGTAAGTTTTGTTTTTCCGCTTTAAATTTATAATTTTTAGTTAACCCTATTTCATCTAAATTAATTCTTTTTAAATAAGGAGTTAAGATATCTTTAAGAGAGGTAACCATATCTAAGATACTACGATATTTTAAACGTTCTCTTGCTATTACTACGCCATGGCTTATGGTACTATTAGAATCTTTTAGAGGCGTTACTAAAATCATTTTTTCACGAGCTCTTGTTAAAGCCACATAGAAAAGTCGAATTTTTTCACTAATTTCTTCTTGATAATAATCATAACTATTTAATTCTTTTAAAATAGTATTTTTAAGACCATTATTTTTATAAGGGATTATTAAACCAAAATCTTTATTATAAATAATTCTGTCAGTTAAATCTTTAATATTAAATTCACTACTAAAACCACTAAAATAACAAATAGGAAATTCAAGACCTTTAGAAGTATGAATCGTCATAATTTTACAAGCATCACTATCATCTTTATTAGTTTTAAATTTTAAATCTAAGTTTTTACTAGTAACATTATTAAGATAATCACATATTTCAAATAAAGTATACCCTATTCCTTCTAGAGTTCCAAATAAATCACGAAGATAGTCATAGACAATAGTATGTTTATTAATATCCCCAACTTTAATTAATTGGTTATAGATATCAAAGGTAGCAATAATACGGTCATAAATCATAACAGGAGATAAAGTTTCATAATCTTTTAAAATGGTTTCTAACTTTTGATATAAACTAGTTTCATAATACTTTTTATGGGTGATAATATCAAATAAATATTCATCATCGTAATCAGTTAGATAACTTCTTCCCACACTCAAGAAAGCATAGGAAAATAACTTATCATAATTTTTATTCGCAATACCTACTAAAAGATTAAAAATATTTTTAATAATTAGTAAGTCTTCACTATCATTAATGGGGGTATCACGATATATAGCCGTAGGAAGACCAAGGTATTCAAATATCTTTTTATAGGTTTCAAAGTTTTTACCTTTATCCATTAAAATGCAAAAGTCACTAAGACGAGCTTTTCTTAAAGTTTTAGTATTTTTATCCATCACTTCTAAACCATTTTGTAAATAAGTTTTAATAGAATTAGCGATGGTAAAGGCTTCGATTTCCACTTCACTATATTTAGGGGCATCATCTTTTTCATAAGTTAAAACATCCATATCACAGTTATCTACGACATTTCTTAAATAATCTTCATTACCATAATTCATTTGATGATCAAGACGATATGCGGCCATACCTACTTCATCATCCATTAAATAACTAAATATTAAGTTAATATTTTCAATAACTTCTTTACGAGAACGGAAGTTTTTGGTTAAATCAATCTTTTTACCACCATCTAAAGCGGCATACTTATTATATTTTTGACGGAATAATTCGGGGTTAGCATTACGAAAGCGATAGATGGATTGTTTAACATCGCCCACCATATAAACGTTATTATTTTCGATTAAAGAAATAAAAGTTTCTTGTAAATCCGAAGTATCTTGGTATTCATCAATTAAGATTTCTTTAAAACTATGTTTAAGACTTTCACGAATACGAGGGTTTTCTTCTAAAACTTTAATCGCCATTTTAGCAATATCAGTAAAGTCATAAATCCCTTTAGTTTGTTTATAATTTTCGACTTTTTCTTCTAGTCTAATTAAAATATCTTTGATAACTAGAGCATAATTTTTAGTTTGTATTAAACTTTCTTTAATAGATTTTTCATCTTCATATTTTGTTAAAGTTTTTAATTTAGTGATATTTTTACTAATTTTATCTTTGATATTTTTAGCTTCTTCGGCGCTACCATTTTCCATACGCGGTAGTTCAAGAACACAAGCATTTTTGATTTCGCGATAAGTATGAGCGTTTAATAAAGGATTAAGAACCGTATCTAAACTATTATAAAATTTAGAACTAACATAATGCGATAGTTCACCTACTAAATCCGTAATATCACTAATATATTTTAAAAGTAAGGCATTATACTTGGTAACTAAGTTATCTAAAAAAGTATCATCATAATATTTGGTAATAAAATTATTTAAGAATTCTAATTTATTAGGTTCTAGTTCCATACTTTTATCTACTTTTAAAAGTAAGTTTTGGAAATCTTTATCGTCTTTCGTACAAAAATCATTAATTAAATTCATAAATAATAAGTTATTTTCTTCATATAAGTCATTAAATATATCTTCTAAGATTTGGGATTTTAAAAGAGTGAAGATACTTTCATCTCCGATACTTAAATCTTTATTAATATTTAAAAGGTAGTAATATTTTTTTACTAAACTTAAAGCAAAGGAATCAAAAGTGGTAATATAAGCACTATCTAAAAGTTCTAAATTTTCCGTAAGATTATTTTCTACAAGCTTATCGCGGATGCGGTCTTTCATTTCTTTTGCGGCGGCATTAGTGAAGGTTAAGATTAAAAGTTCGTTAACTTTCGTTTGGTGTAAAACTTTTTGTAAAACCCGTTCACTTAAGACCGCGGTTTTTCCAGAACCAGCGCCGGCACTAACAATTATGTTACTACCCTCATCATAAATAGCGTGTTCTTGTTCTTTCGTCCATGATGGCATTTTACTCACCTTCCTTTGCTAAGATATCGGTAATTTTTTTGCTCTCAAGATTTAGGATATCTTCTTCTTTTCTAAAACAAATATCTTTATATTTACAGAAATTACAACCGATTAAATCATCATCAATTCTTTTAGGATTAATTATAAAATTCCCATTTAAGATATTGTTGCTTGCTTCTTCAATTTTATTTTCGACGATTTTTTTAATACTAGTTATATCATTATTACTTAAAACTTTAGCATATCTACTAAAAGCCCCACTTTTTATAGTACTCATACCAGCAATAACGGAAGATGAGGGATAGTTATTATCAAGTATACTTAAATAAGCAGGATTGCTATTACTATAACCAAGGTAACGTAGATTTTGTCTTTTAGTTTTTTCTTCATCATCTTCATCAACCATTACTTTAGGCATTATGTGTTCAAGATAAAAGCCAGCGAAGATGGGTGTTTTAGAAGAAAATTTTTCCGTAGCAAGATAGATATAAATAGGAAGTTGGAGATTAAGGCCGTCACTAATATTATCTAGAGAACTGGCAATATTTCCCGTCTTATAGTCGATAATCGCCATTACAACTTCACCATTATTGTTGTTAGTAAATCTTATCTTATCCACAATTCCCATAAATGTTACTTTAACACGTTTTTCTTTACTAACATAAATTTTTTCTTCTGTTAAAGTATTATTTAAAACTGAATAAGTATCATAATTTCTAATAGTATCAATAACAAAAGATAAATCTTTTTTTAACTTTGTCGTAAAAAACTTTTCTTTATTACTTAAGACTTTGTTTTTTAAAAATTCTTCATAAGTAGCATCTAAATCGAAATTCTCTTCATACATCTTAGATAAACAATAATGAAATAACTTACCGATAAACATTGCAAAAGTTTCTTCAAAAGGATCAAGTTTTAAAAAGTTACTAATATAATACTTAAAAGCACAATTATAATAATTATTTAAAGAAGTATAAGATAAAGTAAGGCCATCTTGTAAGTAATTAATAATTTTTTCTTCTTTAATAGGAAGATATTGATTATCATAAGATTTATAATTATTAGTACCATAAGTTTTAGCTAAGTTATATAGGTTATCACTTACTTCATTATATTTATAGAAATTATCTAGTTTAAGACCTAATAAGTATTTATTAAAAGTATTAGAATATTGATAATTATAAGGAGGACTTATAGTATCAAGATTTAATTCTTTAATTAAGGAACTTGGATAATAACTATTAAAAGGCGTATATTTTTTATAACTTATGGTAAGATTGGGAGTAGATAGAATGACTTTTTTGATTTTTTCTTTTAGATAATTATTATATTCTAAAGAGGTTGCTAATCCTAATGAGGATTTTTCGGCATCACTTAAATAATCTTCATCTTTATGAGGGGTGTATGCAAGAGTTTCATTGAAACCTAAAATATGGTAATAACCCTCATCCCCTACTTCATCATAAGAAATTAAATTAATGGCATTAGAGATTATTTGGGGTTTTAATTTTTTATTTTTTAATTCTTTTTCGAAAGCTTCAATTAGTACGTCATCAACTTTTTTCGTAAAAGCATATTTATTTACAATATTAATAACTTCTTTAGATACTTCATCTAAACCTAAAACTTTTTTGGCAGCATCAAGATCTTTAGTATTATGTAATATATTTAGAAAATCTCTTACAACTTTAGTACCTATAAGGGAGGAAGTTACAGGAATATTCACATTTAAGTTAAACATTTTAAAGATTCTTTTTAAAATACTATAATATTCAGTACTAACATTTACTAAATAGATATGGGACATAGATGTATGCTTTAATTCTTCACTAATTAAATTCGCTGTATCTAAAACTTCATCTAAAATTGAATTAAAGAAACGGACTTCGCGATGGTATGGTTCCTTTTCCGGATTAATGTAAGATACGTCATAGGGTTTTAATAAATTTTGGATATAATTATCAATTAGAATGTCCCCTATAATTTTAATCTTATGATATTTATTTTTAAAATTAGGATTATAGATTAAAAGATTATGGGCATCTAACTCATCTTTTAAAACTTTTAAATCTTTAACATCATAAAAAATATTATCTAACTTAGTTTTAGCAACATCATAAGTTAAATTATAATTACGCATTAAATAGATTAAAGCTTCTTCATTATAAGTTCCTACGACGTTATCTTTAAATTCTTTTAAAGACATTATTTTAACATTTAATAAAACTTTATTAAGAGTTTTTTCTTTTAAAATTTCTTCTTTAATATAGGGAGTTGTTATAACTAAGTCTTGGTTTTCTAAATATTTTAAATAAGACATACCCATCACCTAAGAATTATTATACCTTATTTAAGTCATGGAAAGAAAGTATCTTTTTGGTTTTTTTAACATATTTTATAAAAGGTATGAGGTGATTTAAATGAATATTATTGAAAGTATTATTTTAGAAAAGAAATATTTAAGTTCTTTACATAATAAAGAAAAAGATTTAAGGGAAGAACAAGAGATGATTATGAAAGATATTAAAATACAAGAAAAAGAATTAAATCTTAAGAAAAAGATGAGATATGAATTAGATAGTGAAATTAAACATTATAATAATGTACCTAAAATAATTAGATTTAATACAATTATTAAATTTGTTATCGCCGTGATACTCACTATTATAGTATTAAAAATAGTACCAGGGATTTATGCTAATTTATTTCAAAATATAATTTTACTACCTCTTTATTTTACACTTGCTTATAGATGGGTTAAAGGGGTTGATAAGGAGTTAGAGTTTAAAAATGGATTTGATATTGTTTTAAAGAAAATTGAATTAGATAATTTGGATTCTAGGGAATGGAGATTAGAAGAAAGTATAGAAAAAATGCAAGTTAGGTTAAAGAGTGTTACTAAAAGTTTAAATGAAGTTAAAGAAGAAAGTAAGTTACATAATATTTATTTAAATAAATTAAAAGATATTTTAGAAAATTATAC
>CANQHM010000052.1 GCA_947623845.1 uncultured Bacilli bacterium
CCCCCCGTCAAGACAAAGTCCCTAAAAATTTTAAATTTTTTCAGGGTAAATTATTTATTTAAATGCACTTTTTTTAAACAACCATTAAATATAATAATGTATGAAAAAAAGAAGAACCGAAATCTTCTCGACCTTTTAAAATTATTCATGTGATAAAACTGAACGAAACGTCTTGTCCTGATTCGCTGCTCCATTACCTCCCAGATAGTTAAAGATTCCTGTTGTAGTAGGAAGATAATAATGTCCCCCGCGAAGGAACCAAACATATGATATTGTAGTGCTCAAATACGGGAAGACTGCCTGTTCTGAATTCCATCCACCTAATGAACTACCAAACGTTATTAAGGTTTCTCTAGTGGCATCTCCTAGATGTCCTCTTCCATGTGTTATTTGACTATTACTAAATTCATACAAATCATAATACTTGGAATCTGGCATATTTTCTTCACTAAATTCACTACTTGCATAAAATATATCTGTTCCATCTTGTTTTTTTATAACACCCATCATATATTTCCATGCGCCACCGCTCATATCATATATGCCATACATATTACCAGTTGTACTTGCATTTATTCCATTTGTTGTATTCCATTTTTTATCATCGTCACATTTTGCTGGTGTACCTTCTTCAGTATTCCATTTTACCGGTTCATTTACAGAAGCCCCTACACATCCAGTATATGTTCCTCCATACCACCATCCCCCTTCAGTTCCTGTACCTTGAGCAGTGTTATTTTTCCATACTTCACAATTCTCTTTTGTCATTCCTGCTATATTACAAGTATTTTCATCTTTATATATTCCATATATACTTTGCGTTAAATATACCACTGCTCCCCATTCCATATTCTTCATCATATGAGTGTCTACTTCAGTATGATTTAAATTATATTTATTACCTATTTTTTCGATATTTCTTTCAGCATCAAACATAGTTTTTATCGATTTATATACCATTGATGTTTTATCTGGTAGTATTGTTATATCTCCAATAACATTAACAGTTCTACCATTTGGGTCAGTGGGATCACTCGGTTCAAATTTTCCTACCCATATGCCACGCAATTCTGTATCACCAAAGGTGAAGGCGGGATGTGTATACCAATTTCCATTCTCCGCATTTTTACAATCTTCTAATACTGTGCCATTTTTCATATCAGTATATGTACATGATACTTCTCCTGTGGTTTCGATGGTTTTTTCAAATTTGATATTTATTAATTGTTTTGGTTTACCTTCATTATTTACATTAAATAATTGATATTTATATCTTGGAATCCACACATACATTTGAAGGATATCATCTGTGGTTATTTCTGTATTTACATTCAACTTTCCATCAGTATAAAACTTTTCCATTACAGATGGATTATCATGGTCGATTAATACCGCATTCGCCCATTCATTATTGTTATAATCATACCATTTTTGTTTATAATCAGCGATATATATTTTATTATTATCATATCTTATTGGTATTAAACCTTGAAACAAATCTGGATAATTCGCTCCACTTTCATCCATATATGGCTTAGTAATAAATTTAACTGTACATTTATTAGTAGTACCTGTCGTCAAAGTTAGTTTCCATGTTTCACTGTTAAAACTTGCTTCAATTCCTGTTTTATCACATTGTATATTGTCAAAAACATAACCATCATCTTTACCAGGAAACTCACTTTTAGTTTCTCCATCTACTAATACCGATAAAATAATATCTCGCTTTTTAAATTCAGCTACTGTATTAAATACCAATTTTTGAGTGTGGCGTACTTGGTATAAGGCAAAAGAATAACCTAGTACACCAACAACCAATAATGCACATATACTTATTATGATTTTCTTTTTATTACCATTTTTTATTTTACTTAATTCTTTTTCCGGATTAAATCTTCTCATCTATGATTACCTTACTTTCATAATAATCATAGCAAATTATACCCCCCCCCCCGTCAAGACATAAGTTTGGGGGGGGATGTTATCATTTTGTTAAGGCGAATTATTTATTTAAATGCACTTTTTTTCAAAACTTAATGTATATAAAAAAGTAAGAACTGTTAAGCTTTAATTTTGAATTATATAAAGAGTTCTTACAAATTCATGATATAAATCTTAGAAAAAATAAATAAATGTATTGAAAAACTTTGTTAACACTCTAATAAAAACCAATTATTAATTGATTTTTTATATTTATTGAGCGGTTAGAACGGCACGAAATGATTTGTACCAATGCTCTTCACCTGGTGCCCAATAGAAAGAGAAAATTCCTGAATAAATCGTGCCAGAATGATTTCCACCCCGTTCGAACCAAGAGCAGTTGTTTGTAACAATACCAACAGGAAAAGTTGATTGATCTTGATTCCATCCGCCATTACGGTCTCCAAATGTTTGTAACGTTTCTCTTGTAGCATCTCCTAAATGACCGCGTTCATGTGTATAACCATCAGCACTAAATGAATATAGATCATAGTATTTAGTTTCTGGCAATGTATCTAATAGGAACTTACTAGACGCTACATTTACACTGCCATCGTTCTGATCAACGGTAACACCCATTACATATTCAGTAGCACCCCCTGCAATATCATATATGCCGTAAATATTACCAGTTGTACTGGCTTTTACTCCATTTGTGGTATTCCACACTTTATCTGCATCACATTTTGCAGGAGAACCATCATCATCAGTATTCCATTTTACTGCTGCACCAATGCTTTCTCCTACACATCCAGTATATGTACCACCATGTCTATTTTTAAGATTTGCCTCTCCGCCGGCTCCTTGGGCTGTATTATTAATCCATACTTCGCAATCATCTTTTGTCATTCCTGCTATATTACAAGTATTTTCATCCTTGTATATACCATAAATACTTTGAGTTAAATATGCAATAGCTCCCCACTCTATATTTTTAAGTATATGAGTATCTATTTCATTAGCATTTAAATTATATTTATCAGCTTTTTGTAATTCTATATTTCTTGTTGCATTGAATGCCGTCGATATGCTTTTTTCGACTACACTCGTTTTATTAGGTAGTATTGTTATTTCTTCTATTCTACTATTCTTTCTTCCATTAGCAACATTTGGATCACTTGTTTCAAATTTTCCTACCCATATTCCTTTTAATTCTGTATCGCCAAAAGTAAATGCGGGATGTGTATACCAGTTGCCATTCTTCGCATTTTTACAATCTTCTAATATAGTACCATTTTTCATATTTGTATATGTGCAAGATACTTCTCCTGTAGTTTCAATAGTATTTTCAAATTTGATATTTATTAATTGTTTTGGTTTACCTTCATTATTTACATTAAATAATTGATATTTATATCTTGGAATCCACACATACATTTGAAGGATATCATCTGTTGTTATTTCTGTATTTACATTTAACTTACCATCAGTATAAAACTTTTTCATTACCTCTGGATTAGTATGATCTATTAGTACTGCATTCGCCCATTCATTATTGTTATAATCATACCATTTTTCTTTATAATCTGCTATATATATTTTATTGTTATCATATCTTATTGGAATTAAACCCTGAAATAAATCTGGATAGTTTGCTCCACTTTCATCCATATATGGCTTAGTAATAAATTTAACTGTACATTTATTAGTAGTTTTTGTAGTTAAAGTTAATTCCCAAGTATCATTATTAAAACTAGCTTTTATCCCTGGTTTATCACATTGTATATTATCAAAGACATAACCATCACCTTGATTGGGAAAATCATTTTGCGTTTTACCATCTACCATAACGGATAAAATAATATCACGTTTTTTAAATTCTTCGACTGTATTAAATGCTAAGTTTTGAGTATGACGTACTTGGTACAATGCAAAGGAATAACCTAGTATACCTACTACAAGTAAGGCACATATAATAAGAATTACTTTCTTTTTATTATCCTTTCTTATTTTATTTAGTTCTTGTTCGGGATTAAATTTTCTCATATTAAGACCTACCTTTTTATATATTATAAGAGATATATTCTAAATAATTTGTCGAATATTATCTACTTTATATACTTTAATTATATACGTAAAACGTATATAAAGTCAATGGCGTAAATTGAGATATTTTTAAAAAATTTAAAAAGACCTAGTCTTTAGGTCTTGTAAATAATGTAAAGAAAGCAGCAAAGATGATAGCAGCGGTAATACCTCCGGAAGTGGTAGTAAGCATATTGGTAAACATACCTAGAATTCCTTTACTTTTAAACCCCTCATAACAAGCTTGATATAATAAATTACCAAAAGAAGTTATGGGAACACTTGCTCCTACTCCTGCAAAAGAGATAAATTTTTCATATATACCGAAGAAACTTAATATAGCTCCTACAACTACTAAGATACTAGTAACATGACCGGGTGTTAATTTTGTATTATCTAGAATTAACTCCCCAATTAAACAAACTAATCCAACAAATAAAAATGCTTTTAAATATAACATCAATTTATAACCTCCAAACTAACGGCATGGCATATCGCCGGAATGGCTAATTTTTGATTAACTAAAGTAGGACAATGTAAAGCTCCCGTTGCTAGTAATAAGATATTTTTGTATTTTTTTTCTTTTAAGATTTTACCAAATAATACTAATGGTAAAGTAGCAGGACCCGAACTTCCACTACCTAAATTTTGTTCTTTTTTATAAAGTATTTCCCCAGCATCAATATGTTTTTTAATAAAAATATTAGAAGATTTTAATAGTTCTTTAAATAAATTAGATCCTACTGTACCTAGATCGCCCGTTAAAACTAAATCATAATCCGTAATACTTTTCTTTAACTCCGTTAAATGTCTTAGTAAAGTATCCGCGGCGGCGGGAGCCATAACAGCACCCATATTAAAGACATCAGTAACCCCATAATCTACTACTCTACCAAATGTAGCCGAAGTAATTTTAATATTCGTAGGTTCAGTACTTACTATCGTACTTACCGCCCCTGTCACCGTGATAGTTGCTCTTTTAGGTTTAGGAGCACCATATTCTACAGGATAGCGAAATTGTTTCTCCGCATTTAGAGCATGACTACTAGTAATAGTAAGAATACTTTTAGCTAGTTTTTTATTAACCATATTAGCAGCTAAGATTAAAGACTCATTAAACGTAGCACAAGCCCCATAGATACCAATAAAAGGTATGGGATATTTTGAAGCACTATAAGAAGTAACTGCTATTTGGTTATTTAGATCTCCCCCAATAAGATAATCTACTTCTTTATTATATTTAGCTAAGATTTTATCAATAACAAATTGTTGCATTTTAATTTCACTTTGTTCAAAAGTTTTAGCTTTAAAGTAGTAATCTTCCATAACATAATCAATTTGTTTTAGATTACCCTCTTTTTCTAGTTTACTAGTTAGTGTAAAGTAATCTTGTAAATAAATATTATTATAAGTATAACTAGACATTAAAGATCACCGCCAATAAGGTAAGGATGTAAGCACTAATTACCCCATAGATAATAACACTACCGGCTAATTTAAAGATATTAGCTCCTAAACCAGTAATTAAACCATCTTGTTTATAATCCATCGCTGCACTAGTTACAGAATGGGCAAAACCCGTGATAGGAACAATTAAACCACAACGAAATTTAGTCACCCATTTATCAAAGATACACATACTAGTTAAGAATGAAGCGATTAAGACTAAGATAATAATAGTCCAAATAATACTAGTTTTAGAACTTATATCAAACATCATAAGTATTTGATAAATAAAGACACTTATAAATCCTACTATTCCACCAGATATGAAAGCTATTAAAGCATTTTCAATTTTATTATCCTTAGGAGTATATTTTTTAACTAATTTTTGATATTCTTCTTTTTTCATATAATCCTCCACTTATATTATGGGGACTTTATTTAGATTTTATACAATTTGACAATTTAGGTAATTTGTAGTAGGATATACCTTACTAAAAAAGGGGGATTTTTTTATGAATAAGAATGATATTAGGGATGTATCACTAGTTTTTGTAAGTTTGGTTTTATCAGCAGGAATGATTGCTATAACACCACATGATCGAAGTAAATTACCAGGTTATAATAAAGATACTACTACGAGTATGGGAGATGATGATTTAGATAGTGCTAATACCATAGGTGATAATAATAACTATCAACAAAATGTAGAAGTATTTCAACCAACTCTAAGTGGAACAGTATTTGAAAGTAGTGATATTATTACAACTGGTGATATTAATCCTTATGATTTATTTATTAATAATATAAATACGAATTTTAGTTATAATGCTAATACGAAAACTTTAAATAAATTAGTTAAAAGTTTAGATCCTAAAAGTGAAGCATATACTAGTGCTAGTAAAATAATTCTTGATAAAATATTAAGTGATGCTACTTATAATGTTAAAAATGATAAAAATTTTATTTATGCAAAATCTCAAAATAGTGATATAGCGATTGCTTTAAATACGTCGATTAATCACGAAGGAATTACCATTTACAATGCTTATAATAGTATAGCTTATTATAATTTTATACATAATAGTTCATTAAATAGATATATTTTAAATTTGTTTAATGAAAATGTTAGGTTAGAATATAAACCTAATATGGGTGTATTAACCATTTTTGGTAATCGATTAAGCGAAGAGTTTACAATACCTTATGATAAACAATCTTTAGTAGAACAACAATTATTCTTAGATTATAAAAATCAAGCAACTCTTAATGACATTATTAGTCATATGGCGTTAATACTTAGTTATGATGTAGATGAAGCTCAAAAACTAGTTTTAAAATAATTAATTAGTAAAGTAATCTTTCATTTTACTTAAGCTTCGTTTTTCATATCTTGAAACAGTTACTTGGGATAACCCGAGTTTTTCAGCAACTTCACTTTGGGTATAATCATTAAAATAACGATATCTAATAATATTTTGTTCATCAGGAGAAAGAGTTTCAATACTATTTTGTAAATCAATTTTAGTAGTTAATGGAAGAGATTCATTACTGGCAATGGTGTCGATAAGGGCATCATTTTCTTCGTTGATATAATTTAAACTTAAAGCTTCTTTAGAAGTATTAATAACATTAGCAATTAGTAATTCATCCATTTCTAAAAAGTCTGCTAGTTCTTTAGTCGTAGGAATTTTTCCTTTTATTTGGGTAAGACGTTCTTTAGCATAGTTAATGGCTTTTAAAATCTTTCTACCTTCCCTATTTTGATTAATGTTTTTAGAAGAAGCTTGTAAGGCATACATTTCACCATAGATATATGTCCAAGCATAAGTAGAAAATTTACAATTTTTATTTTCTTGATAGTTTTTTAGAGCTTCTAAAACACCCATAACTCCTGCTTGATATAAATCACTTTTAGGAACACCATAAAATTTTTTCATAATATCATAAATCATATTATGACATATCTTAATGGCTTGTAATTCTTTTAAATTTAAATTATCAGTTATCATTATAATCACCTGTTACATTTATAATATAGAGCAAAAAAAAGAATTGTTAAACAGTTTCGACACCGAATAACAAAACTTCTAATTATGAAACATTTTTTTGAAAAATAGATAATATATAATGTTGCCATTTAGTAAAAAAGTTATTATAATTAAGATAGAAAGTTGGTGAAAATATGACTAAGAAAGTTAATAAGAAAGCAA
>CANQHM010000053.1 GCA_947623845.1 uncultured Bacilli bacterium
GATATTATGAATTTAATACCAAGAGATTTTTATCTAGATGATATTTTTGATGACTTTATGCCTAGTAAGGAGAATAGCATGAAATGTGATATCTACGAAAAAGATAATACTTATCATGTTGAAGTAGATGTACCAGGATTTGCTAAAGAAGATATAAAAGTATCTGTTGATAACGGTTATATCAATATTAGTGCTAAAAAAGAAAACAAAGAAGAAGACCACAAAGATAAGAAATATTTAAGAAGAGAAAGAAGTTACCATAAAGTAAGTCGTTCTTTCTATCTTGGTGATATCGATGAATCTAAAATCGATGCTAAATTTAATAATGGTACATTAAAGTTATCAATTCCTAAAAAACAAGAAGAAAATAAACAAAAATATATCGAAATAAAATAAGTTAACGTGCGTTAACTTATTTTATTTTGACATATTTACTAGTAATATTAGATTTAGGATATGCTTGTCTTATATCAGTTCTTGATAATAAATAATCTATAGAAGTATTATAAAAATTTGCTAAAGTATTTAATTTATCAATAGGTATAAGATTAATACCTTGTTCGTATCTAGAATATTGAGCTTGGGTAACTTTAAGAAGTTTAGCAATTGATACTTGGCTATAATCTCGATCTTCTCTAATTTCTTTTAATCTATTTATATTCATAAAAATCACTATCTAAATTATATATTCGTTAGCTTATAGATAACGTCCATTTATACGTAAAACGTATATAATTGTTAAAAAAATTTAGACTTATGTATTGACGGGGGGGGGGTATAATTTGCTATGATTATTATGAAAGTAAGGTAATCATATATGAGAGTATTTAATCCTGAAAAAGAACTAAGTAAAATAAGAAATGGTAATAAGAATAAAATCATAGTAGGTTTATGTACCTTGTTATTAATTGTAATAGTAGGGTATTCCTTTGCGCTATACCAAGTACGCCACACTCAAAAATTAGTCTTTAATACAGTAGGTGAATTTAAGAAAAGAGATATTATTTTATCAGTTTTAGTAGATGGAGAAAATAAAACAGAGTTTCCTGGTAAAGATGATGGTTATGTGTTTGAAAGATTAGATTGTGATAAAGAGGGAACAAGTGCTACTTTCGATAAAGTAACATGGGAACTAGTTTTAAGAACTGATAAACCTAATAAGTGTACTGTTGTTTTTGGAACTAAACCAAATGAACCAGAATTATTTCAAGGCTTAATTCCAATTACTATAGATGATGATGGAACAATAAAAGTCGCTGATATTGATGCTGACTGGTATGATTATGGAGAACATAAATGGGCGAATGCTGTGTTAGTAACAACTGCAAAATATAATGAATTAACCCAAGATAATCAATTAAGAAAAGATAAAGCAGGAACGATTCTTAATTTAGATATTGATATACTTCAAATGTATGTGTGGATACCAAGATATAAATATCAATTATTTAATGTTAATAATGAAGCTGTACCGGAACAAATGATAAATATTCAATTTGAAAAAGAAACAAAAAATACAGGAGATATAACATGTATATATAACAATTTAAATAATGGAGTAATTGAAGAAAAATGCATTGATAAAGAAAGCAAACTTGCAGAAAATGGAGATTGGTATACGCATCCTGCTTTCACCTTTGGTGAAACGGATTTAAAAGGTTTATGGGTAGGAAAATTTGTAAATAGTGGGAATAGTAACACACTAAAGATATTACCCAATGTTGTACCTGTAAAATTGGCACATTATTCGTCATTTACAGCAATAAGGAATATTGAACTAGAAACAGCTGAAAATTATAATCTAGATGCACAAAAAATTGATACTCATATGTTAAAAAATATAGATTGGGGAGCGATTGCTTATTTAACACAGTCTAAATATGGAAGATTTAATGGTGATGGTAATTCAATAATTTATGGAGCTGAAGTATATGTGAATAATACAACTAATACAGGTTGTGCTGCTGAGGAAAAATATTTGACTGCTGTTATTGAATGTACGGAACAAAATCGTTGGAATCAAAATGGAGTAAAGTCGTCAACTACCGGAAATATGTATGGTATATACGATATGGTAGGGTTAGATGAAGCTGTTATGGGATTTGGAACAACTGAAAATGGTTCGTTTTGTTCAGATAAATGTAATTTTTCTGGTGTTAATCCGGATTTAAAATATTACGATATATATACATTTGAAAACAGAAATGGAAATTTATCTCGTGGCCATTTAGGAGATGCAACTAGGGAAGTTTTAAATACAAATAGTAGGTTATGGTATGATGGGTATCGAGATTTACCATATGCAACCAGTTATTTAGTAAGAAGAGGGGGCGCTGTATCATTTGGTACTGGAGCATCACTTTTTACAATAAGTTTTACAAATAGTTGGGTATTTTCTTCACGGACTGTAATAACTGCTCAAGATGGAGTGCATTAAAATATAAAAAAGAGAAGCGCCCTCTGATCAACAGTGGGACTTCTCTTAAACTACAGAGAAATTGATTATAGCTCCTAGCGGAGCGAAACCAATTTCTAATAAGATTCTACAATAATTAAAAAAATATGTCAAATTTATCTAAAATATGGTATATTACTAATGAGGTGATTACTCATGTTTGTTGATGAAGTAACCATAAAACTTATTGCTGGTAAAGGTGGAGATGGCTGTACCTCTTTTCATCATGAAAAATCTCGTCCTAATATGGGACCTGATGGAGGTAATGGTGGGAGAGGAGCTAATATCATTTTTGAAGTTGATAAAAATTTAAATACTTTACTTGATTTAAGATATAAAAAAATAATTAAAGGGGATAAAGGAGTTAATGGAAAGGGTAGTAATTGTTATGGTGCTAATGCGGAAGATGTTATTGTAAAAGTACCTGAAGGGACAACTATTACCGATTTAAATACTAATAAAGTTATTGTAGATTTAGTAAAAGATAAAGAAAAATTCATTGTTGCTCATGGCGGACGGGGCGGACGTGGAAACCACGCTTTTGCTACCCATGAAAATCCTGATCCTAAACTAAGTGAAAAAGGAGAACCAGGTGAAGAAAAGCTAATAAAATGTGAACTTCGGGTTTTAGCTGATGTTGGTTTAATCGGGATGCCAAGTGTTGGTAAGAGTACACTTTTATCAATAATTAGTGCTTCAAAACCTAAAATTGCGGCTTATCATTTTACTACTTTAACTCCTAATTTAGGCGTCGTAAAATTAAAGGATTATCGGACCTTTATTATGGCCGATTTGCCAGGTCTTATTGAGGGGGCTAGTGAAGGAGTAGGATTAGGTAAAAATTTCTTAAAACATGCTACTCGTACCAAAGTTCTAGCACATATTATCGATATGGGTTCCTTTGAGGGAAGAAATCCGATTGAAGATTATCAAATAATAAGAAATGAAATAACTAAGTATAGTGATACATTAGCATCTAAAAGAGAAGTTGTTATTGCTAATAAAATGGATTTACCTAATGCTAAAGATAATTTAAAAGCCTTTAAAAAGGCTTATCCTAAACTTGAAGTAATACCAATTAGTGCTTTAAATAATGAAAATATTGATGAAGTCTTAACTCGTCTTGCGGATATTCTAGATGAAGAAAAAAATAAAATTGAAGAAACTATAGCTAAAGATGATCATATTATTTATAAATTTGAAGAAGAAAAACCATTTACTATTACTAAAGATGGTGATGTTTGGGTATTAAAAGGGGAAAAGATTGAAAAAATATTTAATATGACAAGATTTGATGAAGAAGAAAGCGTCTTACGTTTTGCGAGAATCTTAAAAGCTTTAAAAGTGGAAGAAGAATTAGAACGTTTAGGAGCCCATCGGGGGGATGAAGTTCAAATCCTAGATTATATTTTTGAATATAAAGATTAAAAAAAACTCACGAAATGTGAGTTTTAATATGCTTTAAAATTAAATTTTACGATATAACCCAATAGCTTTTCCTAAAATTGTACAAGTACTTAAAATAATTGGGGCCATCGTATCATTTTCAGGTTGTAATCTAATATAACCATCTTCTTTATAAAATCTTTTTAGGGTAACTTCATTTTCTTCGGTCATGGCTACCACAATTTCCCCATTCTTCGCCATCTTTTGTTTTTGGACGATAACAATATCCCCATCATAAATACCGGCATTAATCATACTCATACCACTAACTTTTAAAGTAAATATTTCTTCTTTACTAGGAACTAAAGATACTGGTAAATCAAAATATTCTCCGGGATTTTCAATCGCTTCGATAGGACTTCCAGCGGTAATTTTACCAAGTAGGGGAACTTTTACAATATCTTCTTTAACATCTGCATATTCATTTTCCCCAATAACCTCAATTGTTCTAAACTTCGCATTCGTCTTTCTAATAAGCCCCATATCTGCTAAATGTTTTAAATGCACATGGACCGTGGCCGGACTGCTTAACCCAACGGCAGCACCTATCTCTCTTGTAGCAGGGGGATATCCATGTTTGACAATATATTTTTTAATATAAGTTAATATTTCTTCTTGTCTTTTCGTAAGTTCTTTTTTCATTTTCTACCTCCAAATTAATTTTAGCAAAAAAAGTGTCAAATGTCAAACAATTGTTTTAAAAACTTATTGACACAAATATATGTTCGTATTAAAATGGTATCAAGAGGTGAAGGAAAATGAAAAAAGTTTTAAAAAATAATATAGGAGGGTTAATTTTCTATGGTGTAATTATCTTAGCAATAATTTGTGTTAATTTAAGATATGAATATTTAAATAATACGTCTGATTCTAAAGTTATAAACAATGTAGTGGCTAAAAATTAATATAGTAATAATAACTAATTTATGGTATACTACTTTATAGTAGGGAGTTGCTAGTTATGAATGAAGAGCAAAAAAATATAATTAATACGATTAAGTTATTAGGTGTTGATATGATTAGTAATGCTAAGAGTGGGCACCCAGGTATTGTTTTAGGAGCAGCTCCTATTATGTATACGTTATATGCTAATCATTTAAAATTTGATACTACTAATCCTAATTGGATAAATCGAGATCGTTTTGTGTTATCAGCAGGGCATGGTTCTGCTTTGTTATATGCTACTTTATATGCAGCGGGGTTTGGTATTGATATTGAAGATATTTATGCTTTTAGAAGTCTTAATTCTAAAACACCTGGACACCCAGAGTATGGTGTAACCCCAGGTGTTGATATGTCGACTGGTCCATTAGGCCAAGGTCTTGCAACTGCTGTAGGTATGGCCATGGCCGAAAAATATTTAAGTGCTTTAGTTTCTAAAGAAATAAAGAAACAAAAATTAATTGATTATTATACCTATGTTTTATGTGGCGATGGTGATTTAATGGAAGGTATTTCCTATGAAGCGGCATCTCTAGCAGGTTTATTTGGTTTAGGAAAGTTAATTGTTTTATATGACTCTAATAATATTACCTTAGATTCTACCAAACAAAAAACGACGCGGGAAGATATTATTAAAAGATTTACCTCTATTGGTTGGGACGTTGATTACGTTAAAAATGGAGAAGACGTCACCGCGATTGATAAAGCTATAAATAGAGCGAAAAGAAACCTTAATCGGCCGACTTTAATTGAAGTAAGAACAGTTATTGGGCGGGGTTCTTATAATGAAGGTACTAATATCGTTCATGGTAGTCCACTATCTAAAGATGATGTTGAAAACTTAAGACGTAATATGAAAATGGATACTAAACCGATGGAAGTGTTAGATGAAGATATTGATAAATTTCGGAATATTATTAATAAACGTTTAAAGAAAAAGAATGCTTTATGGTATGAATATTTTGAAGAAGTTAAAAAGACCAATACCATTGATATTCAAAAACTAGTTTCTTTCTTTACGGAAGGTATGATTTCTTTAAACTTTAATGCCGAAAACTTTAAAATCGCTGATAATTATCATGAAGAATTACGGGAATCTAATTCGAAGATTATGAATATTATCGCGGATCGGACACCGTTTTTCTTAGGTGGTAGTGCCGATTTAGGTTCATCTTGTAAAACGAATCTTATTAAAGAAAGTGATTTTTCCAAAAATAATCCTTTAGGAAGAAATATTTATTATGGAGTTCGGGAACATGCGATGGCAGCGATTACGTCAGGACTTGCAATGAGTGGTTTAAGACCTTTTTGTAGTACTTTCCTAGCATTTGCGGATTACCAAAAACCCGCCATTCGCCTTGCGGCTTTAATGAATTTACCAGTAATTTATATCTATACCCATGATTCCATCGGGATAGGGGAAGATGGACCAACCCATCAACCCGTTGAACAATTACTAATGTTACGTAGTATACCTAATTTAGATGTCTATCGTCCGGCCGATATTAACGAAGTAATTGGGTGTTGGGAAACGATAATGAGTAAGAGAAGTCCTAGTGCTTTAGTAATTTCCCGAAGTGATTTACCAATCATTGCTGGTACTAATGGATCAAAAATCGCTTTCGGTGGTTATGTTATTGGGGAGTCCACCCCTTGTGATGGGGTAATCATCTCTTCGGGTAGTGAATTATCTTTAGCCGCTAAAGTCGTTGAAGACTTAAGAATTCGAGGTAAAAATATCCGTCTAGTTAGCATGCCATCTATTTCGTTATTTAAACAACAAGATAAAGTATACCAAGATAGTGTTTTACCACCTAATGTTAAAATCGCGGTTATTGAAGCATCCCATCCATCTTCTTGGACTTCGTTTACTGATGAAGAAAATATCGTTGGAGTAAATACCTTTGGTTTAAGTGGCCATAAAGAAGAAGTCTTAACCCATTTTGGTTTTGCATTCCAACCTTTACTAGAAAAAATGTTAGAAATATTTAAATAATCGACAAATTTTTTGCACCTCTTATGTTAATCTTTAACTTAAGGAGTTGAGCATATGCGAAAATTTTATATTTTTAATATTAATAAAGAATTTGCAATTCTTACCAAAGAATTACCTTATAATCTTTATAAAACTTTAGAAGAATTATATTATTTAAAAAAACAAGATTATAATTTGGGTGTTGCTATATTTGAAAAAGTGGCGATACCTATAGATAAAAAATTACTTAATATTACATTATTTAACGATTATAAAAATAATCAATATTATACTAAGTTTAACAATATTCATATGATTAATAACTATTATAGTAATGAGAAGACTAAATTAGCAGTGAATAAAGCTTTCTTAACTTTAGAAACCACCATTATTCATCCCTCTTTTTTAAAAGAACT
>CANQHM010000054.1 GCA_947623845.1 uncultured Bacilli bacterium
AAGATAGTGGGAAAAAGATACGAAAATTTAAATGAAAAAAAAGTTAAATAAAGGGTTGTCAAAATCCTTTTTTTGTTTTATAAGAAAGTTCATAATATTTAAAAAAATACTTGACGAACGCAAGTTTGCAGATGTATAATTATTCCACGAGGAGAAATAGTTATGATTATTAATAAAGCTTATAAAATTAGAATGTACCCTAATGAATATCAAAAAGAATTAATTAATAAAACTATTGGGTGTACTAGATTCATTTATAATTATATGTTAAATAAGAAAAAAGATAATATACATTTATCGAATTTTGATTTAATTAAACAAATTCCATCTTTAACTATTTATTATCCTTTTCTAAAAGAAGTAGACGTTTGTGCTTTAAGATGTACATTATTTGATTTAGATAATGGGTTTAAAAAGTATTTTAATAAAAAAGCTGGTTATCCTAAGTTTAAGGCTAAAGGAGTAAATGATAGTTATCGTACAACTTATGTTAAAAATAAATATAAAGATAAAGTTTATGAAAATATAAAATTAGATTTAATAAATAGAAAGATAACTTTACCTAAATTAAAAGAAGTAAAAATAAGGGGATACAGACACTTAACAGAAGTAGATGGAAGAATACTTAATGCTACTATTTCTAAAGTAGCAGATAAATATTATGTATCAGTATGTGTAGAAGAAGAATTAAATATAAAAGAAGTAATTCCATCAAGTGTTGTAGGAATAGATGTAGGAATAAAAAGTTTAGTAACAACTAGTGATGGAACTACTTATGGTAATCCTAATTACTTAAATAAATATGAAAAGAGAATAAAGAGATTACAAAGAGATTTATCTAGAAAAATAAAGAATAGTAATAACTATTATAAAACTAAAATGAAATTAGAAGAAGTATATAGAAAATTAAAAAATGCAAGAACTAAAACAAATGAAGAAATAGTAAGTAAAATAGTAAATGATTATGATATTATAATAAGCGAAGATTTAAGTATTAAAAAAATGATAGAAGAAACTAAAAAATATTTAAGAAAATCTATAACTAATTCCACAATGGGAGACATAATAAGAAGATTAAAATATAAATGTCTATGGTTAGGTAAGAAATTTTATCAAGTAAATAGATATTATGCCAGTAGTCAGATATGTTCAAGATGTAATCATAAAGATATAGAAATGAAAGACTTAAGCAAGAGGAAATATAAATGTAGTAATTGTGGATTAGAAATAGATAGAGATGTAAATGCCAGTATAAATATAATGGTTGAAGGATTATTTAAAAATTATCAATTTAATTAATAAAATATAAATAAAAAATAAAGTACGGTCGCGACAATCGGAATTTAGGCTTGTGGAGGAGGAAACTCCAATGAAGCAAGAAAAAGAAATCGTGAGGTTTCTTACGATAAAACAAAAATGATTTTAGTTATTTAGTTTTATCTTATGTTCTTGTAGAATTTTAAAAGTGCTTAAGAAATGGGGAAGTTTATATGGATAAGATTATTAATATAGCAGTTGTAGCGCACGTTGATGCAGGGAAGAGTACCTTAGTAGATGCTTTACTTAATCAAAATGGTGTGTTTAGAGAAAATGAAGTAGTAAATGATTGTGTTATGGATAGTAATGATCTAGAACGCGAAAGAGGTATTACTATTTATTCTAAAAACTGTGCTATAAGATATAAAGATTATAAAATTAATATTGTAGATACACCAGGTCATGCGGATTTTAGTAGTGAAGTAGAAAGAATAATGCGGACGGTTGATACAGTTATATTACTTGTTGATGCGGCGGAAGGACCTATGCCACAGACGAGATTTGTTCTTAAAAAAGCCTTAGAACAAAATTTAAAACCAATTTTATTTATTAATAAAGTAGATAAGAAAGATGCAAGGCCAGAAGCAGTAGTCGATATGACATTTGATTTATTTATGGAATTAAATGCGAATGATGAACAACTAGATTTTCCAATAGTATATGGAATAGCAAGAGAGGGTAAATCTTCTTTAACGTTAGATAAAATGGAAGATAATATTGCACCACTTCTAGATACAGTTTTAAAACAAGTTAAACCTTTCGAGGGAGACGAAAACGATAACTTACAATTACAAGTATCACAATTAGATTATGATTCATTTATTGGAAGACTTGGGATTGGAAGAATTACTAAAGGGATGATTAAAACTGGTGAAGTTGTAAGTCTTGCAAGAAATGATGGTAAGTTAGAAAGCTTTAGAATTACAAAGTTATTTGTTAATGAGGGGATTAAACGTGTTGAAGTAGATAAAGCTTATTATGGCGATATTGTTATAGTAGCAGGATGTGCCGATATTTCAATTGGAGATACGATATGTAGTAAAGATAAGATTGATGCTCTACCTCCTATTGAAATTGAAAGACCAACACTATCTATGAATTTTATGGTTAACTCTTCACCTTTTGCAGGTCAAAGTGGAAAATTCTTAACAAGTCGGCATATTAAAGAAAGACTAGAAAAAGAACTGGAAACTAATGTAGGATTAGAAGTAGAAGAGTTACCAGGAACTGATGGTTTTAAAGTAAGTGGTAGAGGAGAACTTCACTTATCGATACTTCTAGAAAATATGAGAAGAGAAGGTTACGAATTATGTGTATCTAAACCTGAAGTATTATTAGAAGAAATTGATGGAGTTAAATGTGAACCTTTTGAAAAAGTAATTGTTAATACACCAAGTGATTATGCTTCAACGGTTATTTCCGATTTACAAGAGAGAAAAGCAACATTAGAAATGATGACGAATAGTAGTAGTGATGAAGGATATGTTCATTTAGAGTTTATGGCTCCAACTAGAGGATTAATAGGTTACCGTAGTGCGTTTATTACGAATACTAAAGGGGAAGGAATCATGGTAAGAAGTTTTGATTCTTATAAACCTTATGTTGGTAATATTACGGAAAGAAAAAATGGGGTTTTAGTTTCTATGGAAACTGGTAAGACTTTAGGTTATTCGTTATGGAATTTACAAGATAGAGGAACTTTAATAGTTGGACCAGCGGAAGATGTTTATGTGGGAATGATTGTTGGTATAAATAACCGCGATAATGATTTAAATGTTAATCCATGTAAGAATAAAGAAATGTCTAATACTAGAAGTAAATCAGCTGATGATGCAATTGCTTTAGTACCACCTAAAACATTTACGTTAGAAGAAGCTTTAGAGTTTATAGCTGATGATGAATATGTAGAAATTACCCCAAGTAGTATTAGAATGCGTAAAAAAGTTTTAGATCCTAATGAAAGATATAGATTAAATAGAAAATAGTAAGAATTTTTGTTCTTACTATTTTTTGTGATATCATTGATATCAAAATGTCTGTTTTAGAAAGGGGTTTTAGAAACATGGAATATCTTATTATGCTAGTTGTTATCCTTATGTTAATTGCTTACATAATCAACAACAATAATAATAAGATATTCCATATAGTAAATAAACTATTTAAGAGTACCATATTCCTGCATGGTATCTTTTTTATTTACTACATATATATTATATACATAAGTTTACTAAAAATGCAACTAAAAGTTTTAAAAATTATTGTATATTTTTGTTATCTTTTTCTTCTATTATAATTTTAATATTAAATTTTTTACACATATCAATGAAATCATTTAAAAACATACGATTACGTCCATTTTCAATATTATTAATACTATCTCTACTTCTATTTAATAAACGGCCAAATTCAGTTTGATTTAAATCAGTATATTCCCTTATCATCTTAATAAGTTCTTTAGGTTCGTAGTTATTGGCAATTATTTTCATATTACACCTCGATTTTTATGTTAGCAAATAGCGTCTTTATTTAGCATTTTTGAGTATTGACAATACTCAAAATAATTGTGTATAATTGAGTATAGATAGTAATCATTGAGGTGATGATATGAAAGGATTTAATCCAGAGAAAGAATTAAAGAAAATAAGAAAGGGAAATAAGAATAAGGTATTGTATAGTATTATAGCACTCTTATTAATTGTAGCAGTAGGAAGTACTTATGCACTATACCAAGTAAGACACACTAATAAGTTAGTGTTTAATACAGTAGGTGAATTTAAAAAGAGAGATATTATCTTATCGGTATTAGTAGATGGAGAAACTAAAAGTGAGTTTCCAGGTAAAAATGATGGTTATGTTTTTGATAATATACAATGTGATAAACCTGGTATACAAGCAAGTTTTAATAATGAAACATGGAAACTTACTTTAACAACTGGTACTACTAATAAATGCACAGTTAAGTTTATTACTAAACCATATATGGATGGTAGTGGGGCGAACTACCCTGATTTATTCCAAGGATTGATTCCAATAAGATATAATAATGATAAAATATACATCGCAGATTATAAAGAAAAATGGTACGATTACAACAATAATGAATGGGCGAATGCGGTATTAATAGATCACAATAATCCTGAAGTAATGGAGAAATTTTATACTGATGGAAAGTTAAATGTAAATACGGAAATAACAACAGATGACATACTTCAAATGTATGTATGGATACCAAGATATAAATATGAGTTGTGGAATGTTAATAATGAATCCAAACCAAAACAATTAATAAATATCAAATTTGAAAATACTATTGAAACCACAGGAGAAGTATCTTGTACATATACTGATATGAAAGATGGAACAGTATTAGAAGATTGTAAAAATGCTGAAAATGGTAATTGGTATACTCATCCAGCATTTACTTTCGGGAATACACAACTAAGAGGTATATGGGTAGGAAAATTTGAATCAAGTGATCCAACTAATCCAAATGGAAGAACATATATGAATCAAATAAATGAAATTACAATATTGCCTGATAAAACATCGATACCAAGAAATAATGTAAAGACAATTTTTTATGCTGAAAGGAACATAGAGAGTGTAGGAAATAAATATAATCTAAATTCTAATGAAATAGATACGCATATGATGAAGAATATTGAATGGGGCGCAGTAGCATATTTAACCCAAAGTATTTATGGCATATATAAAGATGAAAATACTTGTAATATAGTGGGGATGACAAAAGAAGATTGCGAAGTATGGATTAACAATACAGCTCAAGGTGGTGGAATATCTGGAGTATTATACGCATATGGGGGAACATATACTGGCTGTGTAGGTGAAAGTGTAAGTGCAGCAGTCAAATGGAATGTGGATGATAATTCTCCAGCAAAATGTGATGTAGATAAAGTATGGAATACCACAAATGGGGTAAAAGCAAGTACAACGGGAAATATGTATGGAATATATGATATGAATGGAGGAGGAGCTGAATATGTTATGGGAGCTATAGTTAATAAAACGGGTGGCGGTTTATACACGGGATCTCTAGCAAATGTATTACTTGAATCAAAATATTATGATATGTATACATTTAGTGAGGATTACTTAAATCATGCAAGAGGACATCTAGGAGATGCTACAAGAGAAATATTACAGATATTTGGAAACTCTCCTGGTGGATGGAATAGAGATTATTCAAACTTTCCTAATGTTACTTCTAGTGCCGTTTCTCCTTGGTTTCGACGTGGTGGAGAACATTGTGTTAGTACCTTATCAGGTGTATTCGGATTCAGTACAATCGGTGATGGTCCATTCCAAGATCTTACGTTCCGTTCAGTTTTATCCGCTGCATAGTTAATTTACAAGATAGAATTAATATCACTTATATAGTGGTATTTTTCTTTGTTATTTGGTATACTTATTTATAGAGAGAAGGTAATAATATGGGAGAAAAACTTGGTAAATTATTAGGAGGATTATTAGGTACTAGTTTATTAAGTAAATACTTAGTAGTATTTTTAATATCTATGATACCTTTAGTAGAACTTAGAGGAGCTATACCTTATTCACAATTTGTAGGACTTCCTATTATACCTTCATATATTGTATCTATAATTGGGAATATGTTACCAGTTCCAATAATATTTTTATTTGCAAGAAGAGTGTTAGAATGGGGCAGTAAAAAGAAATATACAAAGAAATTCTTTACATGGTGTTTAGAAAAAGGAAGAAAAGGCGGAGATGCTTTAGAAGCTAAAGCTGGGAAAGGTTTGTTTTGGGCTTTATTAATATTTGTAGGAATACCATTACCAGGAACAGGAGCTTGGACAGGAACTTTAGCAGCAAGTATTCTAGATATGGATTTTAAGAAAAGTGTTATTGCCGTAATGTTAGGAGTATTACTAGCAGGAGTGATAATGGGTGCGATATCTTTCTTAATATTTAAGGGAGTATTCTAAAATGAATGTCGTATATTTAGTAAGTACCGGAAAAAATAAAAATAATATTGAATATTTAGATAGAGAATTAGATTATAAATTCTTATCTTTAGAGAATCATAAAGTATTTGCTAACATAAGTAATTTATTAAATAATATAGATAGAATTTATACATCAGAAGAAGTAAAAAATATTGAAGCCAGTATTTATTTTGCAACTAAGAATAAAATAACCGTAAATGTTGATAGTGCTTTTAATAATATTAATCTGGGTAGTGTTAAGACGAAGTTAGATAAAGAAGAATTAGAAAGAAGATTAATTAAAGATTTTAGTTATAGTAAGTATAATTGTGAAAGTCTTAATGACGTTAAGAAACGTGTTAGTGAAGAATTAAAAGTAATACTATTTCATAACCCTGATACTAATAGTGTGATTGTAACCCATAAATATGATATCATCGCTTTACTATCTATTTGGTGTGAGGTAGGCCTTAATTATGATGATAATTTAATACTTACTTATAAAAATGAAACGATTGTTGATGGCATATGGAATAAACCTTTAGTATTTAAGTTAAGTTTTGAAGGTAAAGATTTGGTAGCATTAGAAAAGTTAGATTATTAATTAACCTAACTTTTTATTTACGATGTTTACGATATATTTTTAATAAAGTAGGAAGAACTTTGTACCAAAATGGTTTATTTACTAAATCAAATTCACCGATGAATTCAACATAAGTACCACCTAATTTACGTTTGTATTCATGTAAACCAGCAAGATTATGGTAGGTAGTATGAGGGTC
>CANQHM010000055.1 GCA_947623845.1 uncultured Bacilli bacterium
TTATTACGGTTAATAATTCTTCTATATAAATCATTTAAATCACTAGTCGCAAATCTTCCACCATCTAATTGAATCATTGGACGTAATTCAGGAGGTAATACTGGAAGTGCTGTTAGAATCATCCATTCAGGACGATTACCACTTTCTTGGAAAGATACTAAGCAATCTAATCTTTTTACTAAACGAATTCTTTTTTGACCAGTTGCATCTTCTAGTTCTTTCTTTAAAGCCTCAACTTCAGCATCAATATCTACTTCTTTAAGTAAGGTTTGAATAGCTTCAGCTCCCATACCTACTTTGAAAGTATTACCATACTTTTCATAATAAGCCCGATATTCTTTATCAGATAATGTTTGTTTTTTCTCTAAAGGGACATCTCCAGGATCTAGAACAACATAACTTACATAATATAATACTTCTTCTAGATCTCTTGGACTCATATCAAGGACTAAGCCCATTTTAGATGGTACACCTTTAAAGAACCAAATGTGTGAGCAAGGAGCAGCAAGTTCAATATGCCCCATTCTTTCCCGACGGACTTTACTACTTGTTACTTCTACACCACATCTATCACATATAACATTTTTATATCTTAATCTTTTATATTTTCCACAAGAACATTCATAATCTTTAGTTGGTCCAAATATTTTTTCACAATATAAGCCATCTCTTTCAGGTTTTAATGTTCTATAATTTATTGTTTCTGGTTTTTTAACTTCGCCATATGACCATGAACGAATTTTCTCAGGAGATGCAATTCCTACTTTAATTCCTTTAAAGTTATTTACTTCTATCATTATAGATCCTCCTCTACACTATCACCAGGGAACTCTAAATCATCTAAAGATACCCCATAATCTTCGTCTTCTTCTTCATCTAATGAATCATTATATTCTTCACTTGGTTCTTCCGTAGATTCTTCTACTTCTGGAGTGTCGGTTACGGCTTCAATATGAATGGCTTCCCCTTCATCATCGGCACTTTCCATATCTTTTAGATCAACTAATTCATCATCGTTATTTAAAACTTGAACATCTAATCCTAAAGCTTGGAATTCTTTAATTAATACTCTAAATGATTCTGGAATACCAGCTTGACTTACAGTTTTACCTTTAACTAATGATTCATAAACTTTAACACGACCAATTACATCATCGGATTTAACTGTCATAATTTCTTGAAGAACATGTGCAGCCCCATAAGCATATAAGGCCCAAACTTCCATTTCTCCAAATCTTTGACCACCAAATTGTGCTTTACCTCCTAAAGGTTGTTGCGTTACTAATGAGTAAGGTCCAGTAGCTCTAGCATGTAGTTTATCATCAACCATGTGGTGTAATTTAACCATGTACATAACTCCAACTGCTACTCTATTTTCAAATTCTTCACCAGTACGTCCATCTCTTAAAACTACTTTACCATCAGGTTCCATACCAGCAGAAGCCATTTCTTCTCTTAAATCTTCTTCCGTAGCTCCATCAAATACTGGTGTAGCATAATAAACACCTTGCATTTTACCAGCCATACCTAAGTGTAATTCTAAGATTTGACCGATATTCATACGGGAAGGAACACCCATTGGATTAAGCATAATATCAACAGGACGTCCATCTGGTAAGTAAGGCATATCTTCTTCTGGTAAGATAAGTGAAATAACACCTTTATTACCATGACGACCACTCATTTTATCTCCAACTTGAATCTTTCTCTTTTGTAAGATATAAACTCTAATTACTTTACTTACACCAGCTGGAAGTTCATCAGAATTTTCTTTGGTATAAATTTTAATATCATGAACGATACCACCAGCACCATGTTCTACTCTTAGTGAGGTATCACGAACTTCCCGAGTTTTTTCACCAAAGATAGCATGTAATAATTTTTCTTCACTAGTTAATTCTTGAACACCTTTTGGTGTAACTTTACCAACTAGGATATCTCCATCTTTTACTTCGGTACCAATTCTTACAATACCATTTTCATCTAGGTTTTTACGAGCATCTTCGCCAACATTTGGAATATCTCTTGTAATTTCTTCTGGTCCTAGTTTCGTATCACGGCAATCGATATCATAGTGTTCAATATGAATTGATGTATAAACATCATCTTTAACTAATCTTTCATTTAGAATAACGGCATCTTCATAGTTATAACCATTAAATGTCATGAATGCAACCGTCATATTTTTACCTAAAGCTAGTTCACCACCATTAGTAGATGGACCATCGGCAATAACCATACCTTTTTTAACTACATCGCCTGCTTTAACTAATGGATGATGGGTTACACAGGTAGAAGCATTACTTCTTTCAAAATTAGCTAAATGATAAGTTTCTTTATTTTTCTTAGTTTTAACAATGATTTTTTTACCATCGGCATATTCAACAACACCGTCTTCTTTACAAACAATAGTGCTTCCACTATCACGAGCAGCGATATATTCTACACCCGTACCAACAATTGGTGCTTCGGTTGTAAGAAGAGGAACGGCTTGCCGTTGCATGTTAGATCCCATTAAGGCACGAGTTGCATCATCGTGTTCTAGGAATGGAATACAACTTGTCGTAATAGAGACAATTTGACTTGGTGCGACATCGATATAGTTAATATCTTTACTCTTAACCATAACGGTTTCACCATTAAGTCTTGCAACCACGGTATCAGCTACAATATTATTATCTTTATCTAAGTCAATAGCCGCTTGCGAAATATAGTAATCTTGTTCTTCATCTGCTGTTAAATAAACAACTTCATCGGTAACATGACCATCTTCTACTTTACGATAAGGAGTGGTAATAAAACCATATTCATTTACTTTCGCATAACTTGCTAAAGAAGTAATAAGACCGATATTTTGACCTTCAGGTGACTCGATAGGACAAATTCTACCATAGTGACTTAAGTTAACGTCACGAACATCAAGTCCTGCTCTATCCCGAGATAATCCACCAGGTCCTAGAGAAGATAAACGTCTCTTATCAGTTAATTCAGCAATAGGGTTTACTTGATCCATGAACTTAGATAATTGGCTACTACCAAAGAATTCTTTTAAGGCCGCCGTTACGGGACGAATATTAATTAAAGTTTTTGGTGTAATACTATCAAGTTCTTGAGTTGTCATACGTTCACGAATAACTCTTTCCATCCGCGCCATACCAGTACGGAATGTATTTTGAACTAATTCTCCTACTTGACGAACCCGTCTGTTTGATAAGTGATCGATTTCATCATCATGGCCAATACCATCATGTAAATTTAAGTAATAAGAAATAGAAGCATAAATATCACTAATAGTAAGTCTTTTAATATCAATACTTTGATCATTTCCTATTAAAGTAATAACTTTACTTTCATCATTAGGATTATAAACTTTAACCGTTTGAATTTTATTATATTGGTCAAGTTCTTCATTAATCATAACTTCATGAACATTAACACCATTAGCAAAAGCTACTTTTAGTTCTTCTAAAACATCTTTTGTAACAACAGTATCTTTTTTAGCTACTATTTTTCTACCATCTTTAATATCTTCGGCAAGTTTTAAATTTAATAAACGATTTACCACATTTAATTTTTTATTAAATTTATAACGTCCTACTTTCGCTAAATCATAACGGAATTTATCAAAGAATCTCGCTATAAGTTGGTTCTTCGCACTATCTAGCGTTGCTGGTTCACCTGGTCTTAATTTTTCATAAATTTCAATTAAGGCTTCATCAGTATTATGAGTACTATCTTTTTCTAAGGTATTTTGGATATATGCACTATCGCCAAATACTTCGATAATGTCCTCATCATTAGATAATCCTAATGCTCTTAAGAAAGTTGTGATAGGAACTTTTCTAGTTCTATCAATTCTTACATAAAGAACATCTCTCGCATCAAGTTCATACTCTAACCAAGTACCATGATTAGGTATTACTTCTCCGGAAATTATTCTTCTTCCGTTTTTATCTACTTCTTTTTTGAAGTAAATAGATGGACTTCTTACTAATTGGGAAACGATAACTCTTTCCGCACCGTTAATAATGAAAGTCCCTGCCTCAGTCATCATCGGCATATCGCCTAGGAAGATTTCTTGTTCTTTAACCTCCCCAGTTTCATGAATGAATACTCTTGCATTAACCTTTAATGGTGATGCATAGTTTACCATTCTTTCTTTTGCTTCTTTGATAGAATATCTTGGTTCTTCAAAGTGATAATCTGTAAAATCTACAGAAATATTACCAGTAAAACTATCTACTGGGAATAGTTCTGCAAATACTTCCTTTATTCCTTCATCTAAAAACCATTCAAAACTTTTCTTTTGAATTTCTAGTAAGTCAGTTAAAGGATAAGTATTTTTAATTTTTGAGAAAGTTCTTCTTTCTCGATAATCGCCAAACTTTTTTGTTTTATAAGCCACATTCTCACCCCATACTTTAAATTTTATTTTTTTAAGGCTTTTATGGCATAAAAGCCTTTACTTTTTGCGATGATAGAAGTCTTATAGTTATCATTTAAGACTTTTACCATGCTTTTTGCACCTTGATCTTTTCTAATGACGCACCATAACTCGCCATCACTCTGGAGATAGGAAGATGCCCCAAGTAACATACTTTCTACCACCTTTTTCCCTGCTCTAATCGGAGGATTAGTAACAATTATATCAAAAGTGTCACTTACATTATCATAGATGTTGCTTTCTATGATATTCGCTTCCACCTTATTAACTTTTGTATTTTCTTTAGCTAAATGTAATGCTCGTTTGTTAACATCAACTAAGGTTACTAAAGAATCTAATTTTTTGGCTAGAACTATACCAATAAATCCATAACCACAACCCATATCTAAGATTTTTAGCTGGGTTTTATTTATATGCTTTAACATAGTTTCCACAAGAAACCTACTACCATAATCAATCTTATTTTTCGAAAAAACACCATTATCACTTAAAAAGGTAAAATCCGTTTCTCCTAAGACATAACTAATGTCTCGTCTTTCACTTTTAAGTTGTTCGTTATTCGTAAAATAATGTTCCAAAAAATCACCATTTCTAAATTAAAGCATTAATATACATAATATTAAACCCAAATTAAGGGAAAGTCAACAGGTTTTCTTAAAAAATGCCAATTTTTTCACAAAAAATTTTCTAGTGCATAATTAATCCATCTTTAGTTAATTCATAAATTTTATCACAAACTTCATTAATATATTTTCGATCGTGGCTGATACTTATAATCGCTCCTTCAAAATTAGCAAGCATATTTCTAATAACCGGATTAGATAAGGGACTTAAATTTCTTGTTGGTTCATCTAAAATTAAGACATTATTTTTATTTAATACTAAACTCAAAAGTAAAACTTTAGCCCTTTGGCCCCCACTTAAATTTTTCATTTTCATACTAACTTCTTCTAAAGTAAATTTTAAACTTCCCAAATAAGTTCTTACTAAAGTTTCATCGTCCTTTGTTTTTTCTTTGATTAAAAATTCTAATGGTGTTTTTTCTAAATCTAACATATCATCATAATTTTGCGGCATATACCCTACTTTAATATCTTTTCTATCTTTTAATAGTTCATATATTTTTTTAATTAACGTACTTTTCCCTATGCCATTTTGTCCAACAATAACTACATGTTCCTTCCCGCGAATATTTAACTTAATATTATGAGCAAGTACTCTTTCTTTTACTTCTAAATTATCTATAGTCATATCTAAAACAGTTTTTCCATCAGGTATAGCATTTATATCACCAATTTTTAAGAAAATAGCATCTTCCACATCCGGAATATCAATAAAGTCTTTTTGTTCTTTTTCATATCTTCGTTCTTGGGATTTTAAAGATTTCATTTTTTTCTTAAGTAACGCCGCTCCATGCGGATCAGCTCTCGTTATCGTTCTTTGTTGGTATTCCACTTTTTGATAAACTTGTCTAAATCCTTCCATCTGTTTTTGATAATCACTTCTTTGTTTTCTCGCAATTTGTTCTTGTTTAGTTAATAACCCTAATCTTTTTTCCATATATTCTTTATAAGGTATTCTTTCAATAGTATAACGAGATTCTGTTTTCTTTTTTATTTGTTCTAAATGAATAATCCCATTCGCACAATTTTCTAATAAAGTTTCATCGTGAGATATAAATAATATAGGTAAAGAAGAATTATTAATAAAATTTTCTAGCCATTCTAAAGTAGGAATATCAATGTCATTAGTTGGTTCATCTAAAAGTAAGACATCGGGTTTAAGAGTTAAAATCTTAATTAATTGTAATTTTATTTTTTCCCCACCAGATAAAGTTTTAATTAAATGATTATCTTCTAATAATGATATATTTAATTTAAATTTGGAAAATAATTCATATATATCACTAATTAAATCATACCTATCTAAATCTACTTCACTAGATATAGTTCTTTTTAAAAAGTAATCCATTACCGTATTATCATTCCACTTTTCATCTAGAAATTGTTCTAAATAACCAATATGAAGATCTTTAGTTAATATCGCGCCTTCTATTTCAACGTAAGGTTTTATGCTGTCTTTATCTACTACTGCTTTAAGTAATGTACTTTTGCCATTACCTTCTTCCCCAATTATCGCAATCTTATCTTTATCTTTTAAAGTAAAAGTAAAATTTTTAATTAAAGAACGACCATCTTTTTTTAAAGTAAGACTAACATTATTAAACTCTAGCATATAACCATCTCCTTTAATTAATTTTTTCTTATCAATAATTCTAACAAATGTAAGTAGAAATGTCAATTTTTCTTAGAAAACTTTTTATTGCTTTTTATTTATACTTTTGTTATAATGA
>CANQHM010000056.1 GCA_947623845.1 uncultured Bacilli bacterium
TCATAGCAAATTATACCCCCCCCCCGTCAAGAAAAAGTTTTAGTTGCATTTTCTGTAAATTTGTGTATATAATATATGTAGGAACAAGAAAAGAGATACCATTTTCCTATGTGGTGCTTATTTTCTAGTCCGTTATGTGAGTGGGCACCCAAGTTTGGGTGTTTTATTTTTTATCGTTTATTATGCGGGCAATAAGTACAAGTATAACGATTAGCATAATCAAAGAATCGATTGCCAAAACCTCCTGTCTTTTCCTTTTTCATATGCATTACCTCCTTCCGTTTATATTTTTTATAAACGAACTAAGGAAATAAAACACCATCAATGATATCTCTTAAGTAAATTATAGTACACAATCAGTTAACTTGTAAAGATATTTTTTTATTTTTTGTAAAAAATAAAGGATACAAGAAATATCTCGTATCCTCCATCATTAATATCGTTAGTACAACAATACTAGATTGATATTAATTTCTAGAAGCATGTATTAAATGCTTCTAATTATATTATGGTTTACTTAACCGTTTTTATTTTGGCAGTTTCTTCCAATTCTTTTTCGGTTTGAACATTAAGGGCTAAACCAATCACAAAGATATAAGCTAGTAAATAAACCCATAACATTAAAACGACAATGTTAGCAAGTCCGCCATAGAAAACACTATAATGCGCATAATGGGAAATATAATAAGAATATATCGCCGTAATTAGGATCCATCCAACTGAAGTAAATACGGCTCCATAATTAACATTTCTACTAGGAACAACTTTATCAGGGGCCATCGTATAAATTATTTTAATAAACATAAAGATAATTAACCACGATACGGGGCCTCGTAAAACAGTAAAGATTAATTCTAAATTCTTTGTAACTTGGGGATTTAAATTAACATACTTAATCATTTCCACAATCTTTTCACCAAATAATGGTACAACTAAAACGAAGACAAATAACAACACAATAAAGAAAGTCATTACTAAAGCTTTAATTCTTCTTTTTAGAAATCCTTTATCTGGTATATTGTATATCGCATTACTCGTAACAATTATGGAAGATGCTCCATTACTCGCAATAAAATAACCAACAGCTAAAGAGATAAAGAATCCTAAACCCACATTAACTCCGGATATATCATTTACTAATAATTTAGCAACACTACTACCAAAGGCTTTAGTTAAAAACTCTGTAATAAAACCGATTGATAAGTTAAGAAATGATGCCCCATACATTATTAAGGTAATTAAAGGGACAACGGAAAGCACAAAGAAGAAAGCTAGTTGACCAGGTAAAACTAACATTTCAGGTCGCCAAAAAGCTTTCCAAAAGTTCACAAAAAATCTTTTGATTTTTTCTTTCATATGCTACTCCTCGTATTTTGTTTGTTTTTGGGCTTTCATTTCATCTACTGCTTCATTTATAGCATCTTCTATCATCTTTGTATCATCTAAAATCATACTATGTGTAATAGTTACCCCATAATCGTGTGGTAAATCTTTAATTTCTTTATATAATTTTCTTATATAACTAGTTACTTGTTTACTATTATATTCTACTAAGTAAATCATAAACTCATTACCATTAGTTCTTATAATATCACTATTATCTAATTGGGTTTTAATTAAGATATTTGCGGCCGCTTTAATTTGTTTATCGCCCTCTTCATATCCTAAAGTATCATTTATTTCTTGAATCTTATCTAAATCAACAATAATTATCGCTTGCGGATAAATCGTATTTTTATTCCATTTTTGAATATTTTCATTTAAGTAATTACGATTCTTTAAAGAAGTTAATTGGTCAATATAACGCATTTTATCTTCTTTTTTGATTCGCTTACTAATGGTTACTTTTCTTCCCCTACGATATACGAAATATATTATAATCGTCGCCGCAAGAATTATATATAAAGAATATTTTGCTAAAGTTCCTAAAATGGTTCCTTCTTTTAAAGTAACATCATGATTATATAATCCTCTAGTTATCATTTCTTCGGGATCTAAATAGTTTACATATTTATTAAATACTCTAGTTAAAACATTATTTTCTCTTAATTTAAAATTATAAGTTGTTGGTAATTTATTTTCATATCTTAAGGTATAATTTTTAAATTTCGTCCCGGCATAATAATCATAAGTTTCTTTATCTAAGATGATAATATGATCTTTTTTCGCTATTTTAAATAAGTTAGTTAAACTTTCATAAGTTTTTAAATTAATATTACTAACTTTTTGTAAATCACTAATTATTGGAGAATTTTCTAAAGCATATACTTCTTTACCCCGTAAAGATTCTAAAGAACTAATTACGATATCATTTTTCATAGGAGCGATTATAACATAATTTATTAACATCATACTATTAACATTGGTATAATCAGTTGCAATATTATAGTAATCAAAGTACATATCAACTTTACTTTTACTTAAGGCATTCTTTAGGGCTTTATAACTTTTATATTTAGTGAAGTTAAATTCAACATTACTAAAGTCACTAAAACTTTTTAGATATTCTCCTACTATTCCCCCATAGTTACCCCCAATTAAGATTTCATAAGGACTGTTAGAAATAAAACCATAATTATATTCATTAGCAGTTAAAGCATCGATTTCTTGATTAGTTAAAGCTAAAGCATTAATAAAATCAGTATACATATTCCGATAGATACTATCTTCTAGATTATCTTTCCATTTATTATAGTATTTTTTTATAACACTACTCATAGGATAATTAGGATCTAATTCATAAACAAAATATAACTTCATATCGGTTAAATGTTTTAGAATAACATAATTATTTTTTAATATTTCATCAATATATTTATTACGAGGTACTAGTAAGTAGGTAACTTCTCCATTTTTGAAAGCTTCAAACATTGTCCCCGCATCTTCATAAGGTACTTGAGCATTTAAAGTCATAAAACTATTTACGTAAGCTGTATCACTATTTAATACTCCAACATTTAAGTTAGGAATAATATCTCGGTCGATATTTTCATAATTTTTACCAACTAAAACATAATGATCTTCCGCAAATTTAAGGGAGTTATCAGTTAATGTAGTCGTTACTTTAAAAGCATTGCTCGCCGCATCTGCAGTAATTACAGGGTTAATTTTTAAATTATATTCACTACCAAAATCGGTTAAAAAGTCATAAAAAACTCCATGACCGTTTTTACCATAAATATTTACATCATTTACCACATTAACATTTTGGACATTTGCTAAATTTTCATTTATCCATCTTTTTTCATCAACTGTAAGTTTATTTTCGTCATTTAAAATAAAGTACGTACTTACTCCTATAATAGCTAAAACTATAATACTAATAGTTACTATTATAGGCATCTTTTTTGATTTCATAAGGCTTATTTCTCGCTTTCTTCTTCAGGGGTAGATACTGGATTATTATTTTCCCAAACAATTTTTTCACGTCCAGCATTTATTGCTCCCCAAATATTAAATCCTTCATTAGTTTCAGTCTTTTCTTCTAATAAATTAAATCCAATATTATAAGCGGCTTTTTCTTCATTACTAAATTCATCTAATATCGCTACAGCGGCACTTTCAGCTTCAACTAAGGATACTTCTTCATTAAAGTTAATGGTAAAATCAACTCTTGCCCCAATAATATCAATATGCGCACTTTTAACATTTTTATTTTCTTCTAATTTAGCGACAATTTCTTTTTGTCTTTTATCTTCAATTACTAAGTCTTTTATTTTTTCTAAACGATCACCATATTTATCGTTACCATTTCCATAGTAAAAGTATTTAAATAAAAGGATAGATGAAATAATTGCACAAATAATTACAACTACACCTAAAATAACCAAAACTCTATTTTCCCGGTAAAATTCTTTCATTCTTCCACCTCATTAGTAGCAACATTATACTACATTTAATTTTATTCTTCAATATCTTTAAAGTTGTTCTTTACTTTGCTTATGATATTAAAGCAATAAAAAAACGGAATTATTTTTATTCGCACCATCCGCAAGCGAAAGTCCTACCTATGATTTGTTTAAGGTGCTTAGATAAGGAAGACTGTTGCATATCCACCCACCACTTAAATTATAACTTAAAATCTTTTATAATGCAATTAAATTTCACCTAAATCGGTTAAAATATTTCGTAAATCTTCTTCATTCCAAATAGTTATGCCTAAAGACATGGCTTTATCATATTTACTACCAGGATTTTCACCCACGATTACAACATCGGTTTTTTTACTAACAGATCCAATAGCACTACCATCATATTTTTCAATGATTTTTTTAATTTCATCTCGTCCCATAAAGGAGATAGTTCCGGTAATAACAAATTTTTTATGAGTAATCCGTTCATCTTCTTTACTTTCACCAGAAATATATTCCATATTAAGTCCTAGTTCTTTTAATTTGGTAATAAGAGCAAGATTTTTTTCATCACGGAAATAATTATAGATATTTACGGCAAGGATTTCGCCGATATCAACAATGTTTTCTAAATCTTCTTTAGAAGCCGTGATTAAGTTATCCATATTTTTAAATCTTTTAGCTAAAATACGGGCATTCTTCGCTCCTATTCCACTTATACCTAATCCAAATAATAATCTTTCTAAAGAATTATTTTTACTATTTAAAATACTTTGTAATAAGTTATTAACACTTTTATTACCAAATCCTTCTAACTCGATTAGTTCTTCTTTTCTTTCTTCTAAATGGTAGATATCAATAATATTTGTAATAATTCCCATATTGTAGAAGTCTTCCATTATTCTTTCCCCTAAACCATCGATATTCATCGCTCCACGGGATACAAAATGAATTAAAGCATTGATGTTTCTAGCGGGACATTTTTCATTAGGACAAAATAAATCAATATTGGTACTAGATGGTACTAATTCTTCTCCACATATTGGACAATGGGTAATCATTTGATATTCTGCTAAATTATCTTTTCTTCTTGCAAGTATGGGTTCGACAACCTCAGGAATAACATCACCCGCTTTTCTAATAGAAACAATATCTCCAATTCGTAAATCTTTTTCTTTAATATATTCATAATTATGTAAAGTTGCTCTTTTAATGGTACTACCTGCCACTTTAACAGGAGCTAAAACGGCATTTGGAGTAATTTGACCGGTTCTTCCTACTGTACAGATAATATCTTCTAATTCGGTATATACTTCTTCAGCGGGAAACTTATATGCTATCGCCCATTTAGGATATTTGACGGTACTACCCAAAATTCTTTGATAACTTAAATCATTTACTTTAATAACTATTCCATCAATATCATAAGGAAGACTTGATCTTTTTACGGTCCATTCATCAATATACTTTAAAACCTCATCAATGTTTTCACATTTCGTAATATTAGGATTAGTAGGAAGTCCATTTCTTCTTAGAAGTTCAATAGTTTCATAATGAGTTTTAAGATTTGTAACAGGAACATGGTATAAAAACATACTCAAATTTCTTTCTTTTGCAATTTTACTATCTAGTTGACGAACAGATCCAGCGGCGGCATTACGGGCATTTTGAAATAAACTTTCCCCTTTTTTAGCGCGTTCTTCATTAAGTTTATTTAAAACTTCTTTTTTCATATAGATTTCGCCCCGAACTTCTAAATCAATTGGTTCTTTTAGTTTCAAAGGTAAATCTTTAATCGTTTTAACGTTATGGGTTATATCTTCTCCGACAATCCCGTCCCCTCTCGTGGCTGCTCTTTTAAATACTCCTTTTTCATATTCTAAAGATACTGCTAAACCATCTATTTTAAGTTCACATACATATTCTGGATTATCAACTTCTTTACGTACTCTTTTATCAAATTCTTTTACTTCGTCTTCATTAAATACATCCGCTAAGCTAAACATTTGGGTAGTATGTCTTACTTTGGTAAATGATGAAATAACTTCGTTTCCTACTCTCTTAGTTGGGGAGTCATCCCTTACATATTCGGGATATTTTTCTTCTAATTTAATTAATTCATCCATTAAACTATCATATTCATTATCCGTCATGGTTGGTTCATCATTTACATAATACTTAACATTAGCTTCATTTAATTCTTCTACTAACTTATCAATTCTCTTTTGAATATCCATATTTATTCCTCCTATAACTTACTAATTCCTTTATGATTTTTTAATAACTTTTTAATTCCCGTCTTTTTATCAAAGGCGACTGTAATTATTTCTTTTTCGACCGATATGATAACTCCTTTACCATAAGTAGTATGCATTATCACATCTCCACTTTTAAATTCTTCACTATTCTTTTTATACATACTCTTTATAGGAATTACTTCTTTTGGTTCTTCTTTTTCTTCTTTAACTCCAACAACATCTAATAATTCTGGATCAATTTCTTTAATAAATCGACTTGGCATGTTAATTTGTTCATTACCATATAATCTTCTTCTTTTGGC
>CANQHM010000057.1 GCA_947623845.1 uncultured Bacilli bacterium
TTAGATAATAAAGCACCGGATAACCAAGTAGAAGTTAAACCATGATCTATATAAATAAGTTGTCCAGACATATAAGAACAAATATTACTACCAATTACTACTAATGGATAACCCATTTGTTCAGGGGTTGCAGTATACCCATTCCAACTATTTAAGAAGATATTAGAAATCATTTCTTCCCCTTCTTTTTCCTCCCCTTTAGGACTAGTTGATTTATTAAAGTCAGAAGTTAAACCGGTAATTGTATCCCCAGGATTAATCGCATTAATTCTTATATATTTCGAAATAAATTCTTTACTCATACATTTACTAACAACATAACTTTCTAAACATTGTTTAGCAAAGACATAAGCACTCTTAATTAAATCAGGGTGTTCTTCATACCATTTCATTGCCGTATCCCAGTCATTAATATTAATAACTTCTAAACACTTATTATACACTTGCTCCCAACCGAATCCTCCTACGGAAGATATAATGGAAACCGAAGCATGTTCACTTAATCTTGGAAGTAAATTATCAATCATATATTTTTGACTATAGAAATTTACTTGTTGTACCTTTAATTCATTTCCTGGAAAAGCGGCGATACCATGACAAGTGAAGATGGCATCAATTTGTTCTGGTAGATCACTTAATACTTTATCGATTTCTTCTTTTTTACTTAAATCAGCTTGATAAGCTTTTTTAACTGGTAACTCTATAGGATTAATATCAATAGCATAAACATTAGCTCCTAATTCGATTAATAACTCGGTAGCACTTTTACTCATTCCGGAAGCCGAACCCGTAATTACGACATTTTTACCCTCGTAACCAAATAATTTTTTTAAATCCATTTTATATAACTCTCCTTACAATTAAATTGTAAGTCCAAAGATTAAATTATGCAATTTAAAATAATTTTTAGTTGACACTTATTAACTTGACAAATTTTTTAATCCTTTTTTGTTAGAATGTTTTATAATATAAAAGGAAGGTAAAGATATGAAAAAAGTTATTAATAGTTTATTAGTGTTTATTTTATTAATTAGTATCGTAGGTTGTGATAAAAATACCAAACAACCAGAAGAAGAACCACCAGAAATAAAAGAAGAAGAACCACCAGAAGAAGAAATTATAGAAGAATCTTTAGTTCCCAAAGATTATCAAGATAATGGAATTTTTAAAGATTATTATGAACAAGCTTATGAATTATTAAATACTTTATCTTTAGAAGAAAAAGTCGCTCAAACATTGTTAGTAAGATATGGAGATGCTTCTCTTTCTGCCCAAGAAAAATATCAATTCGGAGGATTCACTTTCTATGCTAAAGATTTTACGGGAAAGACAAAAGAAGAAGTTCTTAAGATGATTACGGATCTAGAAAATGTTTCTAAAATTCCAATACTTACCGCCATCGACGAAGAAGGAGGTAAAGTATCACGAATTAGTAGTAATCCTAATTTAGTTAGTGAACCTTTTAAATCACCAAAAGAATTATATGAAGAAGGAGGTTTTACGAGGATAGAAGAAGATACGATAAATAAAAGTAAAGTTTTAAACGATCTAAGACTTAACTTAAATTTAGCCCCAGTAGTAGATGTATCTACCAATGAAAGTGATTATATTTATTCTAGAACTTTAGGACTTCCTACCGATAAAGTAGCGGAATATGCCAAAGTAGTTATTACGGCGAGTAAGAATAGCGGGGTATCTTATACTTTAAAACATTTCCCTGGTTATGGAAATAATTTAGATACTCACAAAGAAAGTTCTACTGACATCAAAAGTAAAGAAGCTATTATGGAACAAGATATTCCCCCTTTTAGAGAAGGAATTAAGGCGGGAGCGGAATGTGTAATGGTTAGCCATAATATCGTGAGTAGTATTGACCGCGAAAATCCCGCTTCGTTATCCCAAAATATTAATGATGTATTACGTAATGAATTAGGATTTACCGGCATAGTTATTACGGATGATTTAAGTATGAAAGCTTTAGATAGTATTGATAATGTCGAGGTGAAAGCTTTACTAGCCGGAAATAATATCTTAATTACCACGGATTATGAAAAAAGTTTTACCAATATTATGAATGCTTTACAAGAAGAATTAATTACGGAAGAAGAATTAAATAAAATTGTTTTTAAAATATTAGCTTGGAAATATTATAAAGGCTTATTGTAAAACCATACTTTTTAGAGTATGGTTTCTTTTTTAATATAATACTTTGTCATTATTTTTATCGTTGTATAGATCTTCAAACTTGCCTTTACGGCTGATAATCATGGTCATTAATAATCCAACGATAAATAAAGCAATCGACACGATTTGGGCGACCTTAAAACCACCAAGCATTAAAGAGTCAGTACGAAGTCCTTCAATAAAGAATCTTCCTACTCCATACCACATTAAGTAGACCGCCGTCGTTTGCCCTACCTTCGTATATTTAAGACGTCTTACAATTAAGAGAACAATAAATCCTAGTAAACACCATAAGAATTCATAATAGAAAGTGGGATGATAATAATTATTTCCTATTTTCATGCCTTCAATAACAAAGTTCGGAATTATTTTTAAATCTTTTAAGGTACTTAAAGCAACTCTAGTTCCATAAGCTTCTTGATTAAAGAAATTACCCCATCTTCCAATAGCTTGAGCAACAATAAGTCCCGGTACTACTAAATCGGTAATCCTTGAAATTCTTACATGATACTTACGACAGTAGATATACAAAGTAAGGAAGCCCGCAATAATCCCCCCATGAATAGCTAAACCACCTTCCCATATTTTAAAGATATCAATTAAATGATCTTTATATAAATCAAAACGGAAGATAACATAATAAAGACGAGCTCCTAAGATACCAAATATTATAACCCAGAAAGTTAAATTAAAGATAAAGTCATTATCAATCCCCATTCTTTTAGCTTCTCTACTTACTAAAAAATAACAAATACCTACTCCTAAAATAATTAATAAAGTATACCAATGAAGGCTAAAACCACCAATTGTAAAGGCGACACTATTCATTATTATCATCTCCATACTACTTAGTATAACAAAAAAAAGAGTATTTTACTACTCTTAAATATTAAAATTTCTTATGTTTCTTCGAAGAAACATGACCATCTAATAAAACATTATTACTACTTCATTAATTGTTAATCATTTTAATGGTAAAGTCATAATCTATGATACCTTCAGTAACTTCAAATGTAACATTATATTTATTACCTTCTACTAAATTTAAATTATTATCAGGATTTATATATTTCATTTTATATTCTATATTATTACTATCTACTAAAGTATAAGTAATATAAGTATATGATTCATCATCATTAAATCCTGCTCCAATATTACCAATCTTTTTTAAAGTAAATACACTAGTATATGTCCCTATATTATATAATCCTATTTTACTTCTTAATTCTTCTTCACTAGTAATATTACTAATATCTTCATTATTAGATTTTAAATATATTTTATAACTAGTAATAGTTTTACTATTTAAATAAATATTTAATTTTATATAATCAGTATAATCATTTAATTTAATAAATAAATCCGAATCATTAACTTTTAACTTATATTTTGTAATATTTCCATCAAAATCTTTAATAGAAACATCACACTTAGAATTTATACAATTATAATCACTAATACTTACATTTTCTACTAACTTTCCATTAGTTAGAGAACCATTATCATTCACATTTATGATATCCCAATCACTAATATTTAGGAGGTCTCCAATAAAACTACTAATTCCCAAAATAAGCATTCCTATAGCGATTACTAAGGCGATACCTATTTCGATAAGAAAACCTAAGAAAGATTTACCAAAACTAGTACCACCTTTTTTAGCACAAATATTTTTAAGTTCTTCAACACTTTTATCTTGATTAGCTAATTTTATTTTAGCTATCTTATTTTTAGCATAATATAGATATATTTTATTAACAAAGAATCCTACGATAATATTAAATAATAGAGTTATAAAATAATTATTTATTACATTTAAGACTACTAAGTTAACAATAAATAGTAAGATGGTGTATAAAAACATTTTACGATAAAACATATATAAAGTTGTAAAGAAAAAACCAGCAAAATTAAATTCTTTAGTAGTTATTTTTTCATAATTATTTCCAATAAAAGCTTTTAATAATTCTTCATCATTTATAGTAGGAGAAGAAACTTCATTTGGTATTGGTTGTTCATTTAAAGGAGTTATTTCTTCTTTTTTATCATTATTAGATTCCGTACTTATTGTTTCACTATTATTTATAGGAAAATTATCAAGTGGAGGAGGAGTAACTGTTTGAACAGGTATAGGTGTATTATTTAACTTTGGTGTTACACTTTGATTAAGTACTCCAGGAGATGAATTTCCGTCTATATTTTGCTTAAAAGAATTACTTTCATTTGGTGGGGGAGTAACTCCTAAATTATTATTAGAATTATTAGAAGATGTTTTATTACCATTATTTCCAAAAATATCGTCATAAAGATGATTGTTATCCATAAATACTTCCTACTTTCATTAAATAGTATAACAAAAAAAAGAGTATTTTACTACTCTAAAATAATTATGGTTTTAATGCTGTTATAGGAATAACATATACTCCATCCGTTCTTTTATAAGCATAATCTATCAAACCACTTATGACACATAAAAATTTTGGTTTAATATCACATGCTTTAGAAAATTTTATTAAATTATTAGCAGCTTCATCTAAGGTTCCTACCCCTAATTTAACTTCTATTGCCCCAAAATTTCCATTTCTTAGTTCTACTATAGCATCTACTTCTTCACCCGTATTATTATCATGATAATGATATATACGACCACCTAAAAATTCAATATATACTCTTAAATCTCTTATTACTAAAGATTCGAACATAAATCCAAATAAATTTAAGTCATTAATTAGTTGTTCTTGTTTTAAGCCTAAGACTGCACACGCTAATGATGGATCAATAAAACGTTTTTTAGCAGTTTTACCCACTCTTACTTTAGAACGTATTTTAGAAGAATATGGTAATTGTTCTTTAATTAAATGAATATTACTTAAAACATTTAAATAATCTGCTACTGTATTTCTACTTATTTGATAATCTTCTTTGGTTGTATAATCTTCTATGTCACTTATAAGTTTTTCATTTGTTACAAGAGTTGATTCATTTCTAGCTAAAGTTCTTAATAGCATACGCATTTTTTCTTTATCTCTTACAACTCCATCATAATTAATATCGTGATCTAACACATCTTCAATATAACTTTCTGGTAGACGATAATAATTTTTTCTTTCGTATTTTAAACTTGCAGGCCATCCTCCTCTTATAATTAAATCAGCAAATGTTTCTAAGGTAGGTTTACTTTTTAAATTAATTGCTATATCTTTATTATCAAATAAATCTCTAAGCGAAACTACCCCTTCTGAATCCTTAGATTCATATAAAGACATTGTATACATATTTAATTTGCATATTCTCCCAGCGCCTGAATGAAATATATTTTCTGGCTTAACAGGAACAGATGACCCTGTTAAAATAAATTTACCACTTTTTCCATCTTCATCACATTTTGTTCTTACATCATCCCATATTTCTTCAATAAATTGCCATTCATCAAGTAGTTCTGGATAATTATTTGTATATATCAATTCTCTATTTATCAAAGCTTTTTGATAATCAGAATTAGGGTTACTTGATTTAGTAAGTAAAACTTGAGAATTAGCATGGTTTAAGGCCGTCCAAGTTTTACCACAATACTTTGGTCCCTCTATACTTATTGCTCCGAACATAGATAAAAGTTCAGTTATTTCATCATCTACCAACCGTTTAGTATAATTTTCTTTAGTTAAAGACATGACTATTCCTCCTATATATTTAAATAATACCAAAAAAAGGGTATTTTTGCAATACCCATTGTGCATTTAGCAGTAATTTTATTGCGCATTTAGCAGAATTTTTGTTGTGCAATTTTCTTATTTCAATACTTTCTTTAAATAAATGCCCGTATAAGAATTTTCATTTTTAGCGACTTGTTCAGGAGTTCCCGTCGTAACAATTTCACCGCCTGCTTCGCCACCTTCTGGGCCTAAATCAATAATATAATCGGCAACTTTTATAACATCTAAGTTATGTTCGATAACGATTACGGTATCTCCATTATCAACAATCCGATTTAGGATTGCTAATAATTTTTTAATATCATGGCTATGAAGTCCCGTCGTTGGTTCATCTAGAATAAAGACACTCTTCCCGGTAGCTTTCTTTTGTAATTCTTTAGCAAGTTTTACTCTTCCTGCTTCCCCACCAGATAAGGTTGGAGCACTTTGACCTAGTTTAATATAAGATAAACCAACATCCATCATAACTTGTAA
>CANQHM010000058.1 GCA_947623845.1 uncultured Bacilli bacterium
CCATTTAGTAAAAAAGTTATTATAATTAAGATAGAAAGTTGGTGAAAATATGACTAAGAAAGTTAATAAGAAAGCAATACCTTTACCACTTCAAGAAAGTTTAAAGAATTTAGAACCAACTAAGGAGTTATTAGATGCTATACAAGAAGGAGACGATATACTAATTGGGAAAATTAAAGTTAAGAGTTATCATAATGTTAAAGAAATGTTTAAAGATATTATAAATACAAAATCTTAATTATGAAACATTTTATATGCCCGATAGATAGTATTATCTTTTTGATAGATTGCAATTATTTTATTATTTTCTATAATACTTAAATATTCTTCTTCGTAAGGTAAAGAGATTTTATGACCATTTTTAACTTTAAAGAGTAATTCTTCATTAAGAGTTACTTTTTTAAAGGGTAAGATTTCTTCTTTAGTATAGTATTTAAAATTATTAGTTTGTAAGTCTTCTAAACTGATACTATCTTCTAGAGAAAAAGGTCCTTGTTTAGTTCTTATTAAACTAGTCATGGTAGCATAAGTACCTAAAGTATCACCAATATCTTTTATTAAACTTCTAATATAAGTTCCTTTACTAACTAAAGTTTTAATTTTTACTTCCTTATCGTTATAATCTAAAACTTCTATTTCTTTAATAGTAACTTCTCTTTTGGGGATTACGACCTCTTCCCCATTTCTTGCATATTCGTAAAGTTTTTTCCCATTTACTTTAATTGCGGAATAAATAGGTGGCGTTTGCAAGTAGGTCTTTTGAAAACTATTTATGGTGTTAATAACTTTATTTTTATCAACAACTTTATTACTAGTTTTGGTAATATTACCAGTAATATCATAAGTATCGGTTTCTATACCTAGTTTAAATGTGGCGATATACTCTTTATAACTACTAGTTAATAGTTCTACTAATTTGGTATCTTCATCAGTACATATAATTAGAACTCCAGATGCTATAGGATCTAGAGTTCCCGTATGTCCACATTTTCTTGTATTTAGAGTTTTACCAACTATGTTTACAATATCTCTACTAGTATAATTTGTAGGTTTATTAATATTAATTATCATTCTCGTGGATACTTTCTATAATTTTATCAATTTTATTACCATATTCAATAGATTTGTCAAAGATAAAACGAAGTTCAGGGGTGTGACGGAGATCCATGCGTTCCGCAACTAAAGTACGGACATAGGGAGCAGATTCTTTAAGTTCTTTTTCTAAAGAAGCAGGATCTAGAGCACTTAAAGAAGTAAAGTATACTTTAGCACTAGATAAGTCACTGGCAACATCAGCCCCAGTAATAGTGATAGTTTTAAGAAGTTCATCTCTTGCTTCACTACCTAGGATTTCTGCAATTACTCTTGCTAGTTCGTTAGAGATTTGTTTTTGTTTAATACTATTCATCTTTTAACCTCAACAGTTTCGTATACTTCGAAAGTATCGCCCTCTTTTAAATCGCTATAATTTTCTAGAGTAATACCACATTCATAACCTTTTTTAACTTCTTTAACCGTATCTTTACCTCTTTGAAGACCAGCGATTTTACCATCGTGGATGATAATACCATCTCTTATAACGCGAATTTGAGAATTATTTTTTACAAGTCCGTCAGTGACATAAGAACCAGCAATTTTACCAACTTTAGAGAAGGTAAATATTTTTCTTACTTCAACATTACCAATTACTTTTTCTTCATAAGTAGGTTCAAGCATACCTTTCATAGCAAGTTCCATATCTTCAATAACTTTGTAAATTATCGTATATAGTCTGATATCAACATTATATTCTTTCGCAATTTCCTTAGTATTAGAAGATGGAACGACGTTAAAGCCGATAATAATGGCATCACTAGAATGGGCTAGAACGACATCGCTTTCGGTAATGGCGCCGATGTCACTACGAATAACTTTAACTTTGACACCCTCGACATCAATTTTTTCTAGAGCACTACGAACAGCTTCTTCACTACCACGAACATCACATTTTAGAACGACATTAATTTCTTTCGCCCCAGAATTAATTTTATTAAATAAGTCTTCTAAACTAACAGTTTGTTTTCGAAATTTCTTTTCTTTAGCAAGATTTTGTCTTTTTATAGCAACTTCTTTAGCTTCGGTTTCAGTTTCAAAAGACATAAATTTATCACCAGCATTAGGATTTTCATTAATACCAGTTATTTCGACAGGAGTAGAAGGACCCGCTTCCACAATAGATTCTCCTAAATCATTTTTCATGGTTCTTACTTTACCATAAGAAGTACCTACAACAATTGGGTCTCCTAATCTTAAAGTACCATTTTGAATTAAGATAGTAGCCATACCACCAACGTTTTTATCAACTTTGGATTCAATAACACTACCAACCGCATAACGATTAGGATTAGCTTTTAGTTCTAACATTTCACTAGTAGCAAGTATGGTATCAAATAATTTATCAATATTAGTTCCACTTAAGGCACTAATATCAACAAATGGATAAGATCCACCCCATTCTTCTGGCGTAATATTTAAAGCAGCCATACCTTCTCTAATCTTTTCTGGATTAGCATTAGGTTTATCAATTTTGTTTACAGCGACGATTATAGGAACTTTAGCTGCTAAAGCATGGTCGATAGCTTCTTTAGTTTGAGGCATAACGCCATCATCCGCTGCAACGATGATAATAACGATATCAGTTACACTAGCACCGCGAGCTCGCATTTCAGTGAAAGCAGCATGGCCTGGGGTATCTATGAATGTAATCTTTTCACCATTATGTTCAATTTGATAAGCCCCAATATGTTGGGTAATACCACCAAACTCGGTAGATACAACACTACTATGTCTTATGGTATCTAAAAGAGTTGTTTTACCATGGTCAACATGACCCATAATAGTTACAACGGGTGGACGAGGTACTAAATCACTTGGGTTATCAACAATTTCATATTCTTCAAAATTAGAGACATCTTGAGTTTCAGCAGCTTTTAATTGTTTTTTATAATCCATAGCAATTAGAGAAGCTGTATCAAAATCAATAGCTTGCGGAAGACTTAACATCATTCCTAAACCCATTAATTTAGTAACAATTTCAGTACCACTAATACCTAATTCTACTGCTAAGTCATTAACACTCATACCTTCTTTATAAAGAATAATATTGGCATCTTTAGTATTAGTAGCAAGTTTTTCTTTATGTTTATACATTTCTTTTCTTTTACTTAAGTATTCTTCTTTAGCATTACTTACTTCACTACGTTTTTTAAGTTTTTGTTTTTTATCTTCTTCTTTATATTGTTTATCAATTTCATTATTTAGAATAAGTTCATCAACAGCTTCGTCAATAATATCTTCTTCATCTAAACTAGCTTCAGTAGTGGTACTAATTAAATTCATGGTATTATCTAACATGATAATATCATCATCACTAAGCATGTCATCCCCACTTGCTACATCAATGCTTAATTCATGACATTTTTTTAGGACTTCCGCAATAGAATGGTTAGTATCCATTGCATAATCTTTGACACTCATCATAAGAGTCTCACCTCTTTCTATTTATTTACAATATTTAACATTTCTTCATATATTTCATCGGGAATAGGAGTTTCTAATACTCTATCTAATATTTTATTTTGACGCGCTTTTAATATGACTTTTTCATCTTTCTTTAGGTAAGCACCTTTACCACTTGCTTTACCAGTTACGTCAAGAGATACTATTCCGTCTTTATTTCTTACGATGCGTAGTAAATCTTTTTTTTCTAATTTTTCTTTGGTTACAACACAACTACGCATTGGCTTTTTTTTAAGCATTACTATTACCTTCTTCAGTTACTTGTTGCATGGTTTTAACTTCTATCTTATATTTGGTTAAACGAGATGCTAAACGAATGTTAACACCTTTTTTACCAATAGCTAAAGATAAGTTATTTTCATCATCAACAATAGCTAAAGCTTCCTTTTTTTCAGGATCAGTAATACTTACGATGACGTTTTTAGCAGGAGCTAAAGCATTTTTAATATATTCCGCAGGGTCATCACTATATAGAACTAAGTCGATACGTTCACCATTTAATTCTTTTAAGATATTCGCAATACGAGTACCCTTTGCCCCAATACATGAACCGATTGGATCGATATTAGTTTCAGTACTAGATACCGCAACTTTACTTCTTACTCCAGATTCTCTTGCTACCCCATGAATTAAAATGGTACCATCGTTAACTTCAGGAATTTCACTTTCAAATAATCTTTTAATAAAACCATAATGATTTCTTGATAGTAAGATTAAAGGTCCTTTCGTTGTAGATTCAACTTTGGTAACATAGACTTTAATACTATTACCCATCTTTACAGTTTCCCCAGGAATCATTTCACTTCTTGGTAAGATACCTCTAGTTCTTCCTAAATCAACATAGTAGTTTTTAGCATCTTCCATAGCAAGAGTTCCTACTAACATTTCATCTTTTTTATCAGCATAATCAGCAATTATACTATTTTTTTCAGCTTCTCTTATTTGTTGGGTAACAACTTGTTTACAAACACCAGCAGCAACCCGACCAAAATCTTTAGGAGTTACTTCTTTTTCAATAGTTTCACCAACTTTAATATCAGGAACCATTTCTTTAGCATCTTCTAAAAGAATTTGGGCATCGGGATTTATAGCTGGTGGTATTTCTACTTCATTACCTTCTTCATCTACTTCATAAGTTGGTTCTAGATAATCATCAACAACTATCAAATAAGAGATTACTTTAATATCTCCAGTATCTTCATTGATATCAACTCTAACATTAGTTTTAGCATTATAATTCTTTTTATAAGCAGCTGCTAAACCTTGCTTCATTGCTTCAATTACATCTTCCCTTTTAATCTTTTTTTCTTCAACTATATTGTCAAGTGCTTTTAAAAATTCACTACCATCCATTGTTATTTACCTCCTCTTTCTTCACTAATAACATCTAAGATATATGATTCTTCAATTAAATCTAACTTGTCTAATATGGGATTGATAACGTTTGTAGCTTCGACGATGGTATCTAGGTCAATACCATTTACTTTGTCTAAGACGATGGTTAAAAATCCATATTTTTTTTCTTGACGATAGGATACATCACAAACGATGATGTCCATATCTTGCATTGGCTTTGTAATAGCTTCTCTAATTTTTTCTAAAGTTTTATCCATAACACACTCCATTTCAATAATAAAAGTGGGAATATTCTGCCCACTTCATTTCAAGTTGCTCTTATTATAACACGTTATATTTAGAAAAGTAAATAACTTTTGGCTAAAAATATGCAACTAGATTGTTAGTACCCTTTTTATTTTTTTAGAAAATTATCGTAAGTTTTTTAGTTCGGTGACAGATAGCCCGGTAACTTTAGATATAGTATCTAAGTCCATATTTAAACTTAACATGTTCTTAGCTATTTGAAGAGTATTTTGTTCGATGCCAGCTTCTTTCCCTGATTCATATCCATCTTCCTTGGCATCTTCTAATTCCGTATTGTGTTCTAACTCTTGTCTTGTTAGTTCACAGTAGATGGCAATCTCTTCTTCATCTTCATTAAACTTCTCTACTTGCTCTTTTAACTTATCTTTTAGTTCTTTTTTCATTTCTATTCCCTTTAAACTTTCTAAGAACTCTTTTAATGTACTTGCTAATATTAAAGTACACCATTTGTCAATTCTATCTCTATTATAAGCCTTACCTTTTATTAAATCAACCATTATTATACTTAAATAATCGATGATATCCATAGTGAACTCTAAGTTTCGATAGTTAACTAAGTAGAAAGGTTCCACGGTATATCTTAAGTTTCCTCCTCTATTTAAATTTATTTGAATACTATTACCCACATTATTATAACTTTTTTTAATCTTTTTTAATTGGGTAGCATGAACAGCACTTAAGTATACTAAGTTTCTTCTCTTTAGACCTTCTCTAAAACTATTATTTAATTCTAGGTTAATTAGATTTTTATCAATTTGGGCGACGATATCTACTTGTTTTTGAGCATTGTTTTTATTAACGGTTGGTAAGTTTCGATGCTTTAATAAGACTTTGTTTCTTAAAAAACCTCTTTCATAACCAAAGACATCTTCTAGTAATGCTTCTAGAATTTCGATATTATCTTCATTACCAAAGATCCTTGTAAATAAGGGGTCATAAGATAACGGCATAAAGACATTAGTTTTAGTCATATTGTAATTCACCTCCTTCTATTTTTGGGGACGTAAATCACAATACA
>CANQHM010000059.1 GCA_947623845.1 uncultured Bacilli bacterium
TTAGAAAGAATTAATTCACGTATGGGTACCCACACTATTGATGCCGCTAGTGATTTAGGTATTGGTACTAAAGAATATGAATTAATTTCTATTGACTAATTATATAAACTATCTATTTTAAAGATAGTTTTTTTATGGTATAATTTTTTTAGAAAGTAGGTTTATTATGCAAGACTTAAAAATCAATGGTATTTATAAACATTTCAAAGGTGATTACTACCTAGTTTTAGATATTGCCTACCATAGTGAAACTAAAGAACCATATGTTTTATACCGTGCTTTATATGGTGATAATACTTTATGGGTAAGACCAATTGATATGTTTCTAAGTGAAGTAGATCATCAAAAATACCCTAATGTTAAACAAAAATATCGTTTTGAACTTCAAGATATCCCAAGTGTTGCTAAATAAATATAAGGAGGAAATTTTATGAAAGAAAAAAATAATAATATTGTCATCATTCTATTAAGTGTTATTATTGTCATTCTAAGTATTATTTTAATAATTGTTCTAATAAAAGATAATAAGAAAGATTCTAATACCAATAATAGTAATAATTATAATGAAACTACTAATAATGAACAACCTAATGATAACTCTAACAACTCTAGTGATAATAATTCTACCGAAACGGAAAGTAAAGAGTTTATTACGAGTGATGATGCTGTAGATATCGCTTTAAAACATGCTAAACTTAATAAAAAAGATGTCTATGATTTAGGTGTTGAATTAGAATACAAATACAAAACTAATGTTTATGAAGTTGATTTTAACTATAAATACTATGATTATGAATATTATATTGATGCGGTAAGTGGTGAAATTATTCATTCATTTAAAGAACTTGATTAACGAGGAGAATTTTAATGAAACAGTTTTATGCTGATGAAGAAGAATTAAAAAAAGATAATGAGAAAATGCGTAAAGAAATAATTAAGGAACAACAAAATACCGTTAAATCCTTATTTCATAAAAAAATATTCTACGTTGTAATTATTGTTATTCTTCTTTTATTTCTTGTGTTTGTTAATAATTGGGGTTATTTAATTGGGATGAACGTTAATCCTCCACGAGCTAATTTTAAAAATCAACTACGAATGTATAACGTTTCTATTAATGATCAATTACTACCCAATTCCGTTGCTTATCACGAAAGAAAAGATGGTATTCCTTTTATCTTGACTTACGATACCAAATACAATTACTCTTTTTATGGCGAAAACACCCGAATCGTCCCTATAACCAATACTTATACTTTAGATATTGAAAACTATAAATGTTATTCTAAAAAGATGAATAATTACGTTGTCCGTTGCTATACTCACGATAATAGTAGTTTAAGTATTAAAAAGCAAAAAGATGACTACTACTATACTTTACGAATTAAATATGAAGGTAAAACAATTTACGATGAGAAATATATTACGGACTTAACTCCTTACTTACAAGAAAGTGGTACTTATGAAATAACTATCATCGCTTCCTATACCGATGTTGAAACCACTATTACTTCCATCTTTGTTATAGGAGCTCCTAAAGAAGAAGGTGAAGACTTTATGAACAAAATAAATATCAAAATCAATGATAAAGATTATCAAGCCACTCTTGTTGATAACTATACTTCAAGAGAACTCCTAAAACTTTTACCATTATCTATAACTATGCAAGACTTAAATGATAATGAAAAATATTACTATTTAGATAAAACTTTACCAACCGCCGAAGTTCACCCTACCGAAATTAAAAAAGGTGACATTATGCTTTATGAAGATAATTGTTTAGTAATTTTCTATAAAGACTTTACTACTCACTACCCATATACGCTGTTAGGTCACATTGATAATGCCGAAGATTTAGATGAAATATTTGGTAGTGATAACATAAATATTACAATTACCCAATAAAGGTATACCCTAAATAAAAAAACTATGATAAAATATAATTAAGTAGAAAGTAGGAACACAAATGAAAAAAACATTAACATTATTAACTTTAGTTCTCGCTGTCTTTACTCTAACCGCATGTGGTGAAAAAAAAGAAAAAAATATTAAAGGTTCTCTAGCCGATCTTATGAAAGAAGTTTACGATGGCGTTGATATGGAAAACCTTGACCGCGGTAAAGTAACTGATGAAAAAATGGAATATATGCTAGGTAGTAGCGATTTAGATATTAAAGAAGCTTACTACTCTGAACCCTTAATGAGTTCTATTGCTCATTCCGTAGTATTAGTACGAGCTAATGAAGATGCTGATATCGAAAAAATAAAAAAAGAAATTAAAGACAAAGTAAATCCGCAAAAATGGATTTGCGTTTGGGTTGAAGAAGAACATGTTCATGTTGAAAGTCGTGGTGACTTAATCATTCTTATCATGGATAATGAAAACGATGAAAAATTATTAGAAAACTTTAATAATTTATAATAACTAATCTAAAGGGAGGCATTATGGTATTTTCTAGTATTACATTTTTATTTTATTTCTTACCTATAACTTTATTGTTATATTTTATCGTCCCTAAAAAGATGCGTAACTTTATCTTACTAGTTGCGTCTCTTTTATTTTACTTTTATGGCGAACCTAAATACATCATCATCCTCCTATTTTCTTGCATATTTAATTATTATGCTAGTAAATTACTTACTAAATTTCCTAATCAAAAGAAGTTATTACTTATAAGTTCTCTTGTCATTAACTTTGGTTTATTAGTTTATTTTAAATATTTTAACTTTTTAATCACGAATCTTAATAATGCTTTTAAATTAAATTTTGATACTTTAAATATCATCTTACCTATAGGGATTAGTTTCTTTACTTTTCAAGCTACTAGTTACTTAATTGATGTTTATAAAGGTAAAGTAAAACCTGCCGACCACCTACTCGATTTTGCTACCTACTTATCTTTATTCCCGCAACTTATTGCTGGACCCATTGTTCGGTATGAAACTATTGCTAAAGAACTTAAATCTCGTAAATGTTCATTTGAGTTATTTTCTAAAGGTTTAAAAAGATTTATTATCGGTTTAGGTAAAAAAGTTTTACTTGCTAATACATTGGGTCTTTTAGTTACTACCTTAAATGGACTTTCATCCCCTACTATTCTAAGTCACTGGATTAGTGCCATCTCTGCTACTATGCAAATTTATTATGATTTTTCTGGTTACAGTGATATGGCGATTGGGTTAGGTTTAATCTTTGGTTTCCATTTCTTAGAAAATTTCGACTACCCATTAAGTGCTACTTCTATCACTACCTTCTGGCGTAAATGGCACATCTCTTTAAGTAGTTGGTTTAAAGATTATATCTACATTCCTTTAGGAGGTAGCAGAACTACCAAATTTAAAGCGATGCGTAACATTTTAATTGTTTGGTTTACCACGGGCTTATGGCACGGAGCTTCTTGGAACTTTATCACTTGGGGTTTATATTATGGTATCTTACTAATTATTGAAAAAAAATTCTTACTTAAAACTTTAGAAAAACATAAATTTCTTGGTCATATCTATACCATCTTATTAGTTGTTATTAGTTTTGTTATTTTTAATACAAATACTTTAGGAGAAAGTTTAACATCAATTAAATCCATGTTTGGTCTTAATGCCTTACCTTTTCTTAATCACACTACATTATACTATCTACGTAGTTATGGCATTTTACTTCTTATTTCTTTCTTCTTCCTATTCCCAAATTACAAAACTTTAATTAAAAAATTATCTACTACTAAATTAAATAAAACAATTATGGATATTCTAGAAATTATAATTTATCTAAGTATCTTTATTCTATCCGTATCCTTTATCGTCGATAGTTCTTATAACCCATTCTTATACTTTAGATTTTAGGGAGGTCTTACTATGAAAGATAAAATAATTACCATTACTACTTTAATAATGATTTATAGTATTATGATTCTAAGTATCATCTTAAAAGATCATAATTATTCCTTTTATGAAAGAAGAGAACTTGCTAAATTCCCTACTAAATTTAATGATACTTACTTTGAAAAATTAGATAATTATTTAGTTGATAATATTCCTTTTAGAGATACTTTTAGAAGTTTAAAGAGTTATTATAATTTCTTTATCTTAAATGAATTAGATAATAATGATGCTTTTGTAAAAGATGGTTATATCTTTAAAATGGAAGAATTAAATAAGAAAAGTATTACTTACTTTGTTAATAAAATAAATGAAATATATGATACTTATTTAAGTAATTCTAAAGTATATTTAAGTATCATACCTGATAAATTATATTATTTAGATGATAATACTTATTTAAAGAAAGATTATGATTATATTTTTAATACTATACCTACTAATATTAATAGAAATATAACTTATCTTGATATTAGAAATGACATTCAACTTGAAGATTACTACCGAACTGATATTCATTTAAAACAAGAAAGTTATCTAAATATTTTAAAAACTTTAAGTCCTTATCTAAATAGTAATCATAATACTACTTATGAAAAGAAAACTTACGATAATTTCTATGGAGCTTTATATGGTAATATTGCTTTAAATATTAAACCTGATACTATAACTACTTTAAATAATTCCGTAATTGCTAATGCCACAGTTTATAATTATGAAAAAAATATTACTGACCAAGTATATAATGAAGAATATTTAAATAATCTTGATGCTTACGATATCTTCTTAGGAGGAGCTACTCCATTAATTACTATTACTAATAATGCTAGTAACAATGATAATGAATTAATTATCTTTAGAGATTCCTTTGGTAGTTCTCTTGCCCCTCTTCTTATTGATGGTTATCATAAAATTACTTTAATAGATATTCGTTATATTAATTCTAAATTATTAAAAGATTATGTTGATTTTACTAATAAAGATGTCTTAATTATCTATGGATTAGAAGTTATCAATAATAGTTTTTCTCTAAACTAATTGATAACTTTTTCTATTTCTCTTTCTAATTCTTCTTTAGTTGGTAAATGGAGTAAATACTTAGATGTATATATTTGTTTATTATTAGGTATAGTATACTGAACAACGGTTTTATTCTTCTCCTTAGCTAGTAAGATACCTATTGTAGGATTATCAGTTTTCTCCTTTATATTTTTATCATAATAATTTACATACATATTTATTTGACCAATATCTTTATGACTTATTTTACCTATTTTTAACTCTAATATAACAAAGCATTTTAAAATATGATTATAAAATACTAAGTCTGGAGCATAAAAATTATTATCAATCTTTATTTTTTCTTCTTTACCAATAAAAGCAAAACCTTTACCTAGTTCTAATAAGAACTCTTTTAAATGATTTAGTATTTCATTTTCCAAATCTTCTTCTTTATAGTTATCATCTAAGTTTAGAAACTCTAAAACATAAGGATCTTTTATTAAGTCTTTACTAGTATTTATTACATTACCTTGTATTGCTAACTTATTATCTTTATCACTAGATGTTAATAACCTTTCATATAAATGAGACTTTATCATTCTTCCTAGTTCTCGATAACCCCACCTACTATTTATGCATTCTTGAATATAAAAGTTTCTTTTATATTTTTCTTCAACTTTTAAAAGTTCTACATAATGACTCCAGCTCAATTGGTCAGGCATTGCCTGACCTTTTTGATAATATAAATAAAATTTACGCATATTTTTCATATTTGTCAGAGAATAACCCTTCCCATATTCCAAAGTAAATCTTATCGAAAGATTCTTTAAAATATTTTCACCATATTTAGCACGCTTTTCTCCTTTTTGCAAATTATTAACAATATTCTCTCCAATATGCCAATATAAATTTAGTAAAATAGTATTAACTGCTACATACGCTTTTCTCTTACTACTTTCAATTAAGTCCTTAATTTCTAAATACATTTTGTTTTCTAATTCTTGTTCGTCTTTAGTTTGTAATTCGTTCATTTTATATTCCTCCTATTAAATAATAATTTTAGTTCAATTTCGTCGACAGTGTCGGCGAAATTCAATAATATTAATTCTAATTCAATTCGGCAGATTCAATCTGCCGAATTATGGCTATTATATAAACCCCATTTTACTCTTAAATTATTCATATTTCCAAA
>CANQHM010000060.1 GCA_947623845.1 uncultured Bacilli bacterium
ACATTAGCGTATTCTAAATCATACGCACTAGTAAGCGTGTTATATTCATAATCGGTAGATAAGGAAAAATCATAAGGGACATAACTTAAATATTCTAATAATTCTTTTTCTTTCTTTTCTTCATCGGTTTCTTCCGGTTCTTCTTCTTTAACTGGTTCATTAACTTTTCCTTTATCGCCTTTATTTAATAATAGGTAACCGCCCCCTATTAAAACTCCAAAAAGAAGAATAATAATACCACCAATTAAAAAAATGTTTCTTTTCATATATAAACCACCTTTTATTATCTTAATTATAGGCTAATTTATATAGAAAAGTAAACACTTTTTAATTTCTTTCTATGTCAATATAACACTTTTCGTCATTTAACATAACTTCATTTTGACATTTTTTATAAACAATATCTGTAGCTAAAGTTTCATTTTTAATATATTCTTCATTTTCTTTAATTACTTCTTTTACTAAATCACTACAGTCAATATATAAAGTTATTCTATTTTCAATTTCAAAGTTAGAAGTTTTTCTTAAGTTTTGTACTTTACTTACTAGTTCTCTTGCCATTCCTTCGTATAGAAGTTCTTTAGTAATTTCAGTATTGATAATAACAAATAAGTTATCTTGCATTCCCACATTAAATCCTTCTTTAGCAGAGATTCTAATATCAACCATTTCTTTCGTAACTTTGGTGTCTTTACCCGCAACTTTTAAGTTGATACTTTCTCCTGAATTTAAGCTAATTACTTCTTCTTCGGTTAGATTTTCTAAAGACGCCGCAAAATCTTTAATCTTAGGACCGAATACTTTACCTACTTCTTTATAGTTAGGTTTAACCATGAAGTTCATATATTTACTTAAATCACTAACAAAAGTAACTTTCTTAATATTTAGTTCTTCTTCGATTAATGGTACTAAGTCTTTTAGTGTATGTTCATCTTTAGCATCAAGTAAGATTTCACTAAGAGGTTGACGAACTTTAATCTTCGCTTCTTCTCTTACGAAACGACCCATACTAATTAAGTTACGAACTAAATCCATCTTGGCTTCTAATTCTTCATTAATTAATTTTTCGTTAGAGATAGGATAATCGGTTAAATGGACGCTTTCTTCACCAGTTAAATTTCTAAATAATTCTTCAGAAATAAATGGTGTAATTGGAGCGATTAATTTAGATAATCCTACTAAAACTTCATAAGTAGTTATATAAACACTTTTCTTAGAGTTATTAAGAACACTCCCCCAGAAACGATTACGATTACGTCTTATATACCAGTTAGATAAATCATCACTTACAAAGTTAGTTAAATAATGTACTACTTTATTTAAATCATATTCATCGAATGCATCTCGTACATCTTTTACTAAACGATTATATTTAGATAATAACCATTTATCAATTTCTTCCCGGTCTTCATATGCAACTGCACATTTATCAGTATCAATACCATCAATATTCGCATAAGTAACAAAGAAAGAATAAGTATTCCGTAAAGGATTAAAGAATTTCGAATAAACTTCTTTTAAACCCGTGATATCAAATTTAAGTGGGGTCCATACAGGAGACACATAAGGAAGATAAAATCTTACCGTATCCGCACCATATTCTTTAATCGTAGAGAAAGGTTCGACAATATTTCCTCTACTCTTACTCATCTTTTTCCCTTCAGCATCAAGCAATAAGTCATTTACTAAAACATTTTTAAATGGAGAACAACCTTTAACAAAGACACTAATTACCATTAAGGTATAGAACCAACCTCTTGTTTGATCGATACCTTCACAGATAAAGTCCGCAGGAAATTGACTTTCCCATAATTCTTTATTTTCAAATGGATAGTGGTATTGGGCAAAAGGCATAGAACCAGAGTCAAACCAGCAATCTAGAACATCCGGAATACGCGTCATCTCGCCCCCACATTTCGGACATTTTAAATGTACTTCATCAATATATGGTTTATGTAAATCTAAGTCTTCCGGTAATTCTTTCGTAGCAAGACTTCTTAATTCTTCGATACTTCCAACCATCGTGGCATGGCCACATTCACACTTAAAATATGGTATAGGGCTTCCCCAATAACGACTACGGGAAACATTCCAATCTCTAGCATTAGCAAGCCAGTTGGCAAAACGTTTTTCCCCAACATAAGCGGGATACCAATTAACTTTCTCATTAGCTTTAACTAATTTGTCAGTCATTTCACTTACTCTTACATAATAACTTGGCATTGAGTAATAAATTAATGGCGTATCACATCTCCAACAATGCGGATATTCATGGGTAATTTTTTGTTTTTTAAATAATTTACCATTTTCTTTTAAGTAAGAGACAACTTCTTCATTAATATCGTGAACAAATGCCCCTTTCCATAAACCATCGGTATAACAGCCATCTTTACCTACCGGATTTAAATATGGTAAGTCATATTTTTTACCAACATTTGCATCATCTTCACCAAAAGCTGGAGCAATATGAACAATACCTGTACCATCTTCCATGGTAACATAATCATCACAAGTTACATAGAAAGCTTTTTTATCCACACTTAGAGAAGGAATTAATTGTTCATATTCCATATACTCTAAGTCTTTTCCTTTATATTCTTTTAAGACTTTAACATCATCACCTAAAACGGCATTAACTAAAGAGGCCCCTAAGATAAATTTTAAACCTTTACTTTCTACCATAACATAATCGGCATCAGGATTAACACATAGTGCTACATTGGCAATTAAAGTCCAAGGAGTTGTGGTCCAAGCAAGGAAGTAGACATCTTCGTCTTTTTTCTTAAATGGGGCAATAACCGTTATCGCTGTATCTTCTTGATAGTTTTGCGCAACTTCATGAGTAGCAAGTCCCGTACCACAATGAGGACAATATGGAACTACTCTTGTTCCTTCGTAGAACATCCCTTCCTCAAACATTTTCTTTAAAATCCACCATTCGGTTTCAATATATTCATTTTTATAAGTTAAATAAGGATTTTCTACATCAAAGAATTGACCCATCTTTCTGGTAAGATCGGTAAAAGCACTTTCATTTTCTCTAACACTTTTCCGACATTCTTCATTAAATTTAGCAATACCTAATTCTTCAATTTCTTTTTTAGAAGAAATACCTAGTTTCTTTTCCACATGGTTTTCAATAGGAAGTCCATGGGTATCCCAACCAATCTTTCTAATAACTTTTTTACCATTCATAACATGATATTTAGTTACGGTATCTTTTAAGTTTTTAGCTACCATATGATGTAATCCTGGGAAGCCATTAGCAAATGCTGGTCCATCATAGAAGACAAAGGTATCATCATTTTCTCTTAATTTAACTTGGGCATCATGCATTTTATTAATACTACCCCAAGAAGCACTTATACTTTCTTCTACTTCACTTACTGGTCTTTTGTCTAGTTCTTTAAAATTTTTCATAATATTCCTTCTTTCTTTCTAAATAAAAAAATTCATAAGTTAAGGACGAGCTTAAACCCGTGGTACCACCTTAATTTATGAATTAATTCATACACTTATAACTTGTAACGTAAGTAATCCCGATTATACTTTGCATATAACACATCAGAAAGTGATTTATAATTATTTTTATTATTAGTTTCCACCAACCACTAACTCTCTTTAAATAAAGAATAATTAACGTCTTTCTTCATTTGTTTTACATTTGATATTATAAAGCATTAAATGAGATTTGTAAATATTTATTTTTATCATTCAAATTTTTCTTTTAATTTTTTACCTTTTTTGAAGTTCCTTTAAACTTTTTTCGGGAGTTGGCAAATTCTCAGGCATAGTTCCTCCTAATTTTTTTATGGTATCTCTTATAGTTTTACCAACATCATAATGAGTTTCATTAGCAACTGATTCAGTTTTAACGTTATCTCTTTTTAATTTAGCATCAGTTTGTGATATTCTAAATAAATTGGCAATTAATTCTTCACTACCCATATTATCTAAAATATCTTCCCGATATCTTAAGCCTTTTCTTTTGGCAATGTCATCAGCCGTTTCACCATTGTATAACCCTTTATAACCAGCATTATGAAACTTATCAAAGTTTTTAACACCTGATTTTTGCGCAGTTTTATTTAAAGAATAATTTCCCTTTTTAATTAATTTTCTATTATATAGTCTTTTTCCATCTTCACTTAACGAGTTATATTTTTCTTCTGTAAGTTCCATTCTACGAGTTTGAACAGCAAAATACGTTTGACCTAATGCTACTACTTCTTTATTTGAATCGCTCTTTTCTACTATCAAATAACAAGCATATCTTGAAAGTTTATAATCAATTAAAGTTCTTCTAGCTCCAGATCCTATTTCGACCATTTTTCCCACTTGGGAAAAATGGTTTTCAACATTGTTATTACTTTTTGTACATGCAATTTTAGCACTATTTATAACATTATTAAATTTATCCCACCTTTTATACTCTAGAACTAACATCAACTCCCTAGCATACCAATATTCATTTCCATCTTCATCAATATGCTTAATATCTTCAAATATCTTTTCATTATAATTTTCTATATTATTCATTTAAAAACCCTCCCATCTATAGAAAACTCTAATTTATTTACTGCATACTATAATTATACTGCTGCAAACTTAGGTTCGTCAATAACTTTTTAAAAAAACTCAAAGAATTTCTTTGAGACATCGAATCATATTATAATTTTTTAATATTTACACACATTCTAGTGTGATAATCTTTTTTATTATAAAAACTTAAAGCTAAATCGTTATAAGCAAAAACATCTACTATGACATATTCACAATCCATAGATTTAAAGTATTCTTCCATTTTCGTAATAAGTAAATTACCTATACCTTTACTTCGTACTTTTTTAGAAACTATTAACTCAGTTATCTCCCCTCTCTTAGGACATTTATAATCTAAATAATCAAATTCATTATAAGGAAAGATACATCCCATAATTAATCCGATAGCTTTATCATCATTAATAGCAAGATAACATTTACCATTATTTTCTTTTACTTTAGCTAAATCAATTACCGCCATTTTATCGCGATAGTCATGATGTAATCTATCTAAATGATCTTTATCAATAGAAATAATATATTCTTCTAATTCTACTAATAAATCTTTGACATCTTCTAAATATTTATCATTATATTCAATTATTTTCATTACTTAAATATCTCTTTCTTGTTAATTCATATTGGGAAAAAGTTAATATACCATCATAAAAAGTATATGGAGAATCATGAGTTACTTCCCCTATTTTATCAAAACCTAATTTTTCAAATACTTTACAAGAAGCGATATTATCTTTTACTGCTCCTGATATTATTTTTTCTATTTCTACTTTTTTAAACATGTAATTAATCATGACTTTAGCCGCTTCGGAAGCATAACCTTTTCCTTGATATGCCGGATCAAGATACCAGCCGACATCTCGAATAGATAAGTCTTCCCCATACTCATGGGCACTAACTTGACCGATAACTTCTTCTTTACCGCTATTCGTATATTCAGGTTTTAAAAATACACTCCAATAAAAAACATCTTTATCACTGGCTTTGGCAACTTTCGCTTGATAAAATTTTTCTTGTACTTCCCATGTCCAATGTTCTTTATCATGAGCATATTTTTTAGCTCCTACTAAATACCACTTATTAACTTCTGGTATCATTAATATTTCCCATAATCTTTTTTGTTC
>CANQHM010000061.1 GCA_947623845.1 uncultured Bacilli bacterium
AATTTTTTATAAAAAAAAGATAAGACCTAAATCTTACCTATTTTAAAGATGCTATAAGTTCATCTTTTTTCATTGTACTATAACCTTTAACTCCAGCTTTTTTAGCTTCTTCTTTTAATTCGGCTAAAGTCATTTTGCTATAGTCTTTAACTTCTTCTTTCTTAGAAGCTTTTTCTTCTTTTACAACTTCTTTCTTTTCTTCTTTTTTAGGAGCTGCTTTTTTAGTAACTTTACCATTTAAGCCATCTTTAGCAACTTCTACTAATTTTGTGAAAGAAGCAGGATCTTCAATAGCTAATGAAGCAAGCATTTTTCTATTAACTTCCACACCAGCTTTAGTTAAACCATTAATGAATTTAGAATAACTAATACCATTTTCTTGACATGCGGCATTAATTCTTGTAATCCATAATTTTCTAAATTCACGTTTTTTACTCTTTCTATCTCTAAAAGCATAATTTCCACTATGGAATACTTGTTCTTGGGCTGTCTTATATAGACGATGTTTTGAACCAAAATATCCTTTAGCTTCTTTTAATACTTTTCTTCTTCTTGTTTTAGATACTGTTCCACCTTTAACTCTTGTCATATTCTCACCTCATTAGATAACAGATTTTAATCTGCTCATTTCCCCTCTATTTAAAGTCCCCTTATTTCTTCTTTGTCTAGTTTGTTTACTACTATCTTTAGCAGTCTTATGGTTTCCGCCACTTTTTTTATAAGTGATACTACCACTATTTCTAACATTTAAGATCTTTTTTGTAGCTTTATGTGTTTTTTGTTTCCCTTTTGCCATTATAACTTACTTCCTTTCTTCTTTCTTTGGCGCAAGTAGCATAAACATATTGCGTCCTTCTAATTTAGGTTCCGTTTCAATATCTGAAACATCACTTAGTTCATTAGCAAATTTTAATAAAACATCTTTACCTAACTCAGGGTGTCCTAATTGGCGGCCTTTAAATCTAATTGTAGCTTTTATTTTATGTCCTTTTTCTAAGTAACTTTGGGCATTTCTTTTCCGTGTATCAAAGTCATGAACATCAATAGTTACAGATAATTGATATTCTTTTACTTCTTTATTATTTTCGCGTTGTCTTTTTTGTTGTTCTTTTAATTTCTTTTGTTTTTCATACTTATACTTATTGTAGTCCATAATTTTAGCTACGGCCGGATTGGTGTTATCACTCATTAATACTAAATCTAATCCCGCATAATTTGCCAAAGTTTTAGCATCTTCTAAGGCTTTAACTCCCATTTGTTCGCCATTTGGTCCAATTACCATAAGTTGTGGTATTCTAATCTCATCATTAATAAGATTACTATTTTTATCTTTTGCTATATAAACGCACCTCCACTATATTTAAAAAGGTGGATTAATTATAATCCACCTTAAAATACCTATATTTTAATTCTTTGGCATTTTACCCATTACTATTCGTAATCAGGTGGATATATAAATCGCTTTCCTTTTTAAGTAACAATAAGATATTACTATATATTTATGTCAATGTCAAGTAAAAAATTACCCTATCAAGGAAAATTTCAGCGACATTTCAATTAAAAATTTTAAAACCAAACGGATTCAATATCCACACTAGTACTTTTAGGTAAATGTTTAGGTAAATCTAGTTTTACTAATAAAGGAACTTTAAAACTAACGCCAAAAGTAAGACAAGTCCCAGTTGTTAAAGATTTTACTCTTTCTAAAGTTTCAGGAGCAATATTCGTACTAATAGATTTAACGATATCAATATCTTTAGGATAGAATAATCTAAAAGCAATAAAATTCGAACACTGACTTAAAGCTGTGGTGGATAACTCACTAGGTCGTTGGGTAATAAATAACAGAATAGTTCCATATTTTCTTCCCTCTTTAGTAATTCTATCAAAGATATTATACCCAATAATATTAACGTCATTATCATTTTGCACATATCTATGGGCTTCTTCTAAAATTATGTTAATTGGATAACTTCCCCGTTCTTGTAAATTAGTTGTGAAATTAAAGAATAAACGGGAAAATAACTTAGTAATCGTTTTGGCAAAATGGTCATCAAAATTGTTTAAATTAATACAAGCAATTTGAATAGGATTACCATTATCTTGGAAAAACATTCTTACATAACTTTCTTTAGAAATATACGAAGATACATCAAATATTTCGCGACAAGGACTGTTAATAATACTATGAAGACGAACCTTTAAAATATTATTTTGATTATAAGCTTCTTCGTTATTAATTATTCCTTCACTAATTAACGCAAACTCTAAAGCATAATAAATATCATTTAAATTATACACAATATTTTCATTAAGTTTTAAATCTTCTAAATTAACTTTTCGATAGTTTTGGAAGAATTCCGTTAGAATTTGCATCGCATTAATTTTACCTTGATCATCAATATGTAAGCATTGTCTTAAAGTTCGATCATAACCAGGACTCTTAATTATGGTATCTAAGTTTAGAGTATCCGTATTATAGTTAGTTAACACTGCCATGATTTGATCTCTTATATGGACACTAGAACGTCCACTAGTTAGGATATCCGATATACAAGAAGCAATAATATTATTTTTATAAGATAAAATTAGAGGGTCTTCACTTTTAAATACTTTAACTAGTTGGAGAGTTTCTTGCAAAATATGCACTTGATTAGCAGTAGTGATATCTAACATAATTGCTAAATCATCTTCATCTAAAAAGTAAGCGGGGAATAATAATTTATTATCGGCTGGATTATTTAAACTATAGTTTTTGGCTTTAAGACCAAAGGGCTCTAATTCGGTAAAAGCATCATGGTATTCAGCATAAGCATCAAATAAAACAATATGAGCATTAACGGGTTTATATTTAGAAGTCATAAACAAGTTTTGTAAAATAGTTGTAACCCCACAAGATTTACCACTACCGGTATTACCAATTATAGCACTGTGATTTGCAAAGAACGTATTAACGGGTAAAAATATTTTGTAATTATCATAAGTCGCACTGGTCCCAAGTAAAATACTTTTTTCATTAGGACTTCCAATAATCGCTTGTAATTCGCCGACATTAATAACTCTAATTAGCGCATTATTAGAAGGTTTTCTTATAACTCCTCCACTAAAAACATTGTTTTTAATCTCTCCTACCAATAAAACTTTAAGAATTTCATCACTGACAGAGATTACTTCCCCTACTACTTTACGCGTACTTTCTTCAAAGATTATATGACAATTCATTAAATGCGAAAGACTAGCATTACCACTACTCTCAATACTTATGATATTATTTTCGATATTTAAGATTTTTCCAAACATAATAATCCCTACTTTATTCTTAATTTAAGTATATCACAAACTACTTAATTATCACAACTTTTTATGATAAATAATTCTAATCCTAAGAAAGAATCAATAAGTCCAACTTTAATTTGATAATCTAAATTACTAAGTGCAAGAATTTGATCTTCTAGTTCTTTTAAAGTATATTTATAAGCTTTTACTTTATATTTATTTACTTGCCAATCTTGTAAACTCATAAGAGAACATATTTCTTTCATGTACTTACCTTTATTAATTAAATTGGTTACCACATGCAACCGGTGATATTCTTTACCTAAGATAGCAACTAATTTAACGGGTTCGCCTTTATTTAGTTTGTAATCTTTTAATAGTTTTAAAGATAAATCTAAATCTTTGTCCGTAATCGCATCAATTAATTTAAAGTCATTATCATTTATAGTATAACTGACAACTTTTAAAGCAATATCTAAGGTAATGTGTTTATCTTCTAGTTCTAACATCATTAATTTATCTAATTCATTTAAGATAATATCATAATTATTATTTGCAGAAGTTTTAACATAGTTTAGAGCATCTCTATCAATTTTATAATTAAATTTTTTGACATAGTCATTTAAATTAGTATCTAAATCTTGAAATTTTGGCGGGTTTAGTTTTAATAATTTATGTTTACTTATAATTGCTTTAGTTAGTTTTTTACGTTCATCTACTTTTTCCGAAGTAGTAAATATTACTAAATTATCACTTTGATAGTTTTCTAAAAAATCAGTTAAAGAACTTCCCTCATCTTTTCCTTTACTGGTAAAAAAGGAAGCATTTTTTATTAATATATTTCTTTTTTCCGAAAACATCGAATTATAAGAAATATCGGTTAAAACATCTTTAATATTATCATTAGTTAAATCAAATATTTCATAATTTTTACCTAATTCTTGTAATTTATCTTGTAATAATCTAAAACTTGTATATTCAATTAAGTAAATCATTAGTACTCACCTAGTAATTATTATAACACATAAAAAGAGCTTAAGCTCTAATTTATTTAAACATTACTAGTAATGTATTATATTTTATGAAAAATATTTATTTTCGTCCATGACTCTCTTCATATTTAGCTTCTTGTCTAGCCATTGCTTCTAGAATCATCGGCGTTGATGGATCATCTTCAAAAGCTCCACCTTTAATGAACATATGCTCATCCATTGGAACATTTTCCATTAAAGTTACAATTTCTTTAGTGATATCTTCTTTTAGGCATTCAAATTCGCCATCCGTATACATATCCCCTTTTTTCACTTTTCTTACGCCTTTTAAACTATTTACCATATCATAGTTACATACTTTGGGAATAAAATATTTGACGTAACATTTATCTTTTAATACCTTAATATCAATAGTTAATGCATGCCCTAAATCTCTTGCCATAATTAAGATTCGGTCTTTTAATGCTAAAATATCTCTAGGACTTTCAATTTCTTCTATAGGATCTCTTGGAATATGCAAGAATAAGTCATGAGCAATATCATTATCTTTAATACCATATAAAGTAGCATTCCCATCTTTCTCTACCACAGGCATTCCTTGATATAACTCTTCATTATTAACAATACTAGAGTGAATAGCATGTAATAATTCATTAACTGTACTAACATTATCAAATATATCATTTACAGTTTTAGGTAATGCCAAATATCCTACAAAAGTTTTTTCAACTATATCGATAAATTCTGGATGCATAGCAGCTAAGTATTCATTATAAAACTTTGCTACACTATCAATATTAGGATTAATATTACTTAGTCTAGTCCGATATTTACTAAATAAAGCTTTAATATTTTTTAATAAATATTCATCATTTAATAAAATGGTAATTTTTTCAAATATACTTTCTAGCTCATCTAAATACTTAGCTAATTTATTTAAGTATTCAATTCTAGCATTCACATCATAATCATTACTAGAATCGGGACGAGCATTTACTAATATTTCTTTAACTGCTAAATCGTATTTAAAATATAATTCTAATTTTTCTAATTCTTTCATAAATCTACCTTCTTTATTTAATTATATCAAAATTCTTTTATTTTCTTGATATTTTCTTCTAAACTTGACATTTTTAAATTGTAGTTTCTATGTTAGACCATATTGATTATTATTCCAATAATCCATAAATAAATAAGAAGTATTGGGATAATCTCTAA
>CANQHM010000062.1 GCA_947623845.1 uncultured Bacilli bacterium
AAAGTAATTACACTTGTACAATTAGGTTGTATGGTAACATTGTTATTAATACTTGGTAATAGTTCGGGTGCGGTTAAGACGCAAAAGACGAATGCTAATTTAAATAAGACAATAGATTTAATAGCAATGAGTAATAAAGTTGATGAAATAGTAGCTAATGATATATATGCGGTTAAAGAAACAATGATTGGTAGTTTAACGGGTTATGCAGCGGATTGTCCTTTATGTAATGGCCATTTAGGATGTAATGGGCAAGATGTTAGAGATAAGACTGTAACTTATAATGATAGTGATTATGGAACTTTAAGAATTGTGGCGGCATCCCAATATAATTTAGCGTGTGGTAGTGTGGTTAAAATCGATTACTCAATGGATGGTAATGATGAAATATATGCAATTGTGCTTGATCGAGGAGTTGGAGGAACTGCTCTAGACTTACTTGTAGAAAGTGAAGAATACGCATATAAATATGTGGGCAGACGAAATGTTAGTTACGATGTATTAAGATATGGATGGAATAAAAGCGAGTAGAAACTTGCTTTTTTAAAGAGGTTAAGATATGGATTTTGAATTTAAGAAGAGTTTAGGACAAAATTTTTTGAATAATGAGAAAGTTTTAGACCAAATTAGTAATTTAGCGGAGATGGAAGATAAACAAATTTTAGAAATTGGTCCTGGAGCAGGAGCGTTAACGAAGCATTTAGTTAAAAAAGGAAAAGTTTTAGCTATCGAAACCGATAAAAGATTAAAAGAATATTTAGATAAAATAGATAATTTAGAAGTAATATATGAAGATGTAATGCAACTGGATATTGATAAATTACTTCCCAAAGATACAGTAGTAGTAGCAAACTTACCTTATTATATTACAACACCAATAATTACAAAGTTAATGAGATGTAATAAAATAAAGGAAATGATTTTGATGGTTCAAAAGGAAGTTGCAGAAAGAATATGCGCCAAACCGCATACCAAAGATTATGGGTATTTTACGGTTATGGTTCAAAGTAGATTTGATGTTACGTTAGAGTTGGTAGTAGGGAAAGAAAATTTTACCCCAGTACCAAAAGTAGATAGTGCGGTGATTAAACTAGTTAGAAATGAAAAGATAGATGATAGTTTAGGAGAAAAGTTTGAAAAGTTAGTAAAAGATGCGTTTATGATGAAAAGAAAAAATTTAAAGAACAATTTGAAAAATTATGATTTAGATAAGATAGAAGAAGTATTAAAGAAATATAATTTAACTTTACAAGCGAGAGCCGAGGAAATTTCAGTATTAGGATTTATAGAGATAGTCAAAGTTTTATAACTTTGATTTTTAAATTTGCCAAATAATGTAAAAAGTCTAGAATACTTGACTTTTACTAGACATTAAGCATATAATATAGGCATAAATAAATATTTTAAATATTTATATGAGGGGAGATATGTTATGAAAAAATTATCATTAAAAACTGTAACAGGTTTAGTATTAACATCAAGTTTAGTAGGAGTAGGAGCTTTTGTTCTAGCAACGGGAAAAGATTCAAATAATTCTTATGCTAGTGAAACTAGTAGTAAGGAAACTTTAAATTATACAGCAAAAACCGTAGAAGAAGCAGAACAAGAAGTATTAAATGCGGAGGCAGAAAAAAAGGATGCGGATGCAGCGGTTAAAAAAGCCGAAAACTTAAAAGCAGAAGCGGAACAAGAATTAAAAAATGCTAAAACAGAAGAAGAAATTAAAGTAGCAAAAGAAAAAGTTGCAAAAGCGGAGGAAACTTTAAAAGAAGCAACTAAAGTTCAAGAACAAGCGCAAGCTAAAGTAGATGAAGCGACAAAAGTAGTAGAAGAAACTAAAGCTGAAGTTAAGAAAGCTCAAAAAGAAGAAGTTGCTAAAGAAGAAAATAAGAAAGAACCTGAAGTAACTGTTACACCTGCTAAAATGGAAACTGAAAAAACTACGGCAACGGAAGAAAAGGAACAAGAAAAAGAAACTACAACCGATGAAGCATCTGCGCAAATGATTGTAAATGTCGCTAAGAAAACAAAGAATGCTCTTTCTTTAACAGTTTATGATATTAATAATAAATGGGCGAAGAAATATAACAATACTGGTAGTGAATTAATTACTTATTATAGTGGATCTAGTGCTTCTAATGGAAAAGTTGGAGTATTATATTCATATACTAGTACTGGTAATGGAAATGGAAGTTCTAAACAACAATCATTATTTAAAGAAATGAATGTAGCTAACTTTACTATACCAAATGCTTCTAGTGTTAAAGATGCAGGAAAAGAATGGGAAATGCAATTTAGTGGTAAAAGAACGGTGGGAGTTCCAGAATTAAATTTACTAAATACAGGAGTTTTAAATGCTGAACTTTATACAACAGCTTCTAGTTTAGTAAATGGTAGTGCTAAAGGATTATTACAAAATGTAGTTTATTATAAAGTAACATTAAATAAAGCAGATGTAATAAAATGGTTAGGAACATACTATAATACTAATAATGCTACAGATCTTAATAATAATAAAGTTGATTCAATTGAAATAATTGTTGGTATATCTAATGGGTATGTAACTTATATTTCAAATGTTAATAATAACAATACTAGAGGATTTGAAATAATGGCAGGTCAAAATGGAAAATTTACTTCTGGGAAGTATTTAAAATTTGAAGTAGTATTAACTAATGCTAATAGTACGTTAGTACCTACAAAAGAAGAAATGGGTTTAAGTGATGATGCCGTATCAACATTAGAAGAAGAGTATAAAGCTCATTATGGATGTAAAAAAGAGTGGGTTTATGGTGATGAAAAATATGGAGATTATTACTACTGGGTTTGTAATCCATAATTAGAAATAAAATATTTAAGAAGTATCAGGTAGAGAAATTTACTTGATATTTTTTTGTTATGAAAATTTAGTTTTAAGCATATAATTTAGTGGTGAGTTTAGATGATTAAAAAAGGGGATTATGTTACAAGAAATAGTTATAAAAATGATACTATTTTTTTAGTTTTAAATATTAAAGGAGAGATTGCTTACTTAAAAGGAGTAGATGTTAGGTTATATGCGGATAGTGAGTTAGATGATTTAGTAAAAGTAGATGAACCTAAAGAGACAATGGAAGAAGATAAAAAAATACGGGAAGAAATATTAGATGAGGTTTTAGATAGAAGTGAATTTTTTTATCTACCTGGGAAGATTTTGCATATAGATGGAGATAGGGATTACTTAAATAGATGTATGAAATTTTATAAAGATGCAAATGTTTATGCCGTAGGTAAGGTAGTAGAAGAAGATACTTTAGCAAAAAATATTAGAACTTATTTAGAAGAAGTAAAACCCGATATTGTAATTATTACGGGACATGATGCTTATTATGAAAAAAAGGGCGTTAAAGAAGATATAAATAATTATAAGAATAGTAAAAATTTTATTGAAGCAGTTAGAGAAGCAAGAAAGTATGAAAAAAGTCATGAAAAATTAATTATTATAGCAGGAGCTTGTCAAAGTGATTATGAAGAATTAATTAAAGCGGGGGCAAATTTTGCTTCAAGTCCGAAACGAGTCAATATCCATGCGTTAGATCCTGCGATTATTGCAGTATCAGTAGCAATGTGTGAACGTAATAAAGAAATAGATTTAATTCATTTACTTGAGAAAACTAAATATGGAAGTGATGGAATAGGAGGAATTATTACGAATGGAACGATGTATGTGGGGTATCCAAGATGAATCTAGATAATGTTAAAAATAAAGTTAGTGAATTATTAAATAAAGAAATAGTATTAAGAGTAAGTGCTAATAGAAGTAAAAAATGTTTAATAAAAGGCGTAGTTACGGGGATTTATCCAAGACATTTTACCATATTAGTAGATGATGGGGTAAGAAGTTTTACCTATGCTGATGTGGCGATTGGGGAAGTTTTGATATATAAAGCATAAAAAAATGTACGTTAATACTTGCAAAGTTTTAAAAAATGGATTAAAATGTAATTAGAGTTAGTAGATAACTTTAGAAGGAGTCAGAATATGAAAATTACATCTGTAAACGTTCGTAAAATCGAAAAAGAAGGATCAAGAATGAAAGGTATTGCATCTATAGTATTAGATGATGCTTTTGCAGTTCATGATATTAGAGTTATTGAAGGAGATAATGGTTTATTTATCGCTATGCCTAGTAGAAAAACTGCTACGGGTGATTATAGAGATATAGCTCATCCTATTAATCAAGATGCAAGAAAAATGCTTGAAGATGCAATTATAGCAGAATATAATAAAGTAGAAGAATAAAGACCTAATGGTCTTTTTTTAATGCTTGTTTAATATACTTTATTGGGTGATATGATGGATAAAGTAATGGAAGCTTTAGAGGTATCTAGTAGTGAAGTAAGAATTATTGATAGAAAGAAAGTTATCTTAACAGGGTTAAAGAAGTTAGTTAGTTTTGATCCCGAAGAATTTTTAATGGAAACTAATTTAGGAACATTACTATTAAAAGGGGATGGATTAGAAATAATTAAGTTAGATACAGTAGATGGTTCGATATCAATAAAAGGACAGGTATTAGGATATAATTATATTGATGGTAATATTAAAAATAAAAATAATGGATTAGTAGCAAAGTTATTTAAGTAATGGATATTAAATTACAATTATATTGTTTTTTAGTTTCTTTTCTTTATGGATTAGGAGTAGGAATTAGTTCATTATGGCATTTTAGATTAGTAGAGAAAAGAAGAGTAATTGATTATGTCCTAACAGCAATGTATGTTTATATTGTCGTAGTGTTATATATTGTAATTATGTATCGCGTTAATAGGGGAATGTTTCATATTTATTTTGCGTTCTTTATTGGAATAGGGGTATATTTTGGGAGAAAAGTAAAATTTTTGCAAAAGGATGTAAAGAAGAAGAAATCTTATTGACTTCTTTTTTTAATCTTCTTATAATTAAGTTAAAGTAGGGGTGATATGCTATGCCTAAACAAAAAAGAAGAGCCAAGAAAAAAGTTCTAGGTTTAGCATGTCTTTTTTTAGTATTACTTGGTTATTTAGTAGTTAGTGTATTTAATGATTGGGTAACAATATTTAAGAATAAGAATGAAAAAGTAGTACTTGCGAATAAATATGATAATTTATTAGAAGATGAAGAAAAGTTAAAAAGTGAATTAAATAAATTACAAGATCCGGAATATGTAACAAGATATATTAGAGAAAAGTATTTGTATTCTAAAGATGGCGAGATAATTATTAGAATACCTAGTGAAGAAGAAAATGAATAAAACTACCAAACTTAAA
>CANQHM010000063.1 GCA_947623845.1 uncultured Bacilli bacterium
TCTAATTTATTTTTAAATTCTTCGGTATTAATATTTTTAATATCTAACCCAATTTCTTGTAATAGTTTTTTAGTAACATCATAACTTTCTGGGTGAATCGCGGTTTTATCTAAGATTTCATCACCATCATTAATTCGTAGAAATCCTATTGCTTGTTCATATATTTTAGCACTCATGCCCTTTAGTTTTAATATTTCTTCTCTGGTTTTAAATCTTTTATTCTTAGTATAACTAACAATTGCATTAATAACGCTTTTTGTAAGTCCCGAAACATATTTTAAAATACTAGAACTAGCAGTATTAATATTTACTCCTACTTCATTAACTACTTTTTCCGTCGTAAAATCTAAACTTTCTTTTAAATTCTTTTGATTAACATCATGTTGATATTCGCCCACCCCAATACTTTGAGGATCGATTTTTACAAGTTCAGATAGCGGGTCTTGAACACGTCTTCCAATCGAAATCGCACTTCTTTGTTCTACGGATAAAGAAGGAAATTCTTCCTTAGCTAACGGACTTGCACTATAAACACTCGCTCCCGCTTCACTAGTTATTACATATTTTACTGGTAATCCCTTAATCGCTTCCGCTACAAAGGCTTCACTTTCTCTTGACGCCGTTCCATTCCCAATCGCAATTAAATCAATGTTATACTTACTAATCAACTCCCGTAATATCTTTGTTGCGCCCACTTTATCATTTTTAGGTTCATGAGGATAGATAACCGAAATATCTTCCATCGCCCCATTTTCATTTAATACTGCTAATTTACAACCTGTTCTAAAAGCGGGATCAAACCCTAAAACGCGCATTTTCTTTATCGGTCTTGTAAGAAGTAAATTCTCTAAATTTTCAGCGAAAGTTTTAATCGCAAGTTCTTCGGCTTTCTCTGTTAACTCACTTCTTATCTCCCGTAAAATACTAGGAATTATTAATCTTTTTAAAGCATCGGTAATAGAAGAAATGACAAAATCACAAACAAAAGAATCCTTATTTTTAATAATCTTTTCTTCTAACATATGTAAAACATAATCTTTATCATAATCAATACTAACGGAAAGTATGCCCTCTTTTTCACCCCTATTAATTGCTAATACTCTAAAATGTTTAATATATTTTACCCGTTCACTAAATTCATAATACATTTTATAAGTTTTATTTTCGTCTTGGGCATCTTTCTTAATCTTACTAACTAAGACCCCATTATTATAAATATAATTTCTAATTATCTTCCTGTAAAAAGCATTATCACTTATCCATTCCGCAATAATATAACCTGCTCCCTCTAAGGCTTTAGCGCTTTCCATATCAAATTTTATCGTTAAAGATTCTAAAGTTCCATTAGTTGGAAAAGCCATAATCATTTTAGCAAGCGGTTCTAAACCCATCTTTATGGCTTCACTAGCTTTTGTCTTTTTCTTTTCTTTAAAAGGTCGATATAAATCTTCTACTTCACTTAACTTCTCGGCATTTAAAATATTTTGTTCTAATTCAGGTGTTAATAAATCTTTTTCTTTAATTAATCTTATGACATCACATTTCTTATCATACAAATTTTTTTGATAAGTATATACTTCTTCAATACTTCTTATTTCATCTTCATTAAGTCCGCCAGTTCTTTCTTTTCTATATCTTGCAATAAAAGGAATAGTCGCCCCCTCTTCTAACATACTTAATACTTCTTTTATTTGTTTATCTTCTAAATTTAAGATTTTTTTTACTTCATTTAATACAATATCCATTTTAATTCACCTATTTAATTATACCAAAGAACCCACCCAAAAAACAGAAAAAAATTCCTATTTCTAGGAATTTATAAAGTTTCAAATTGCGAATTATATAACTCGGCATAGAATCCATTTTGTTTAAGTAATTCTTCATGATTACCTTGTTCTACAATATTTCCATCTTTCATAACTAAGATAAGGTCCGCATTACGAATCGTTGATAACCTATGCGCGATGATAAATGAAGTTCTACCTTCCATTAGTTTATCCATCGCTTGTTGAATTAAAACTTCGGTTCTTGTATCAACATTTGATGTAGCTTCATCTAGTATTAAAACTTTAGGATTTGCCAGTATCGCTCTTGCAATCGTAAGTAATTGTTTTTGACCGCCCGAAACATTATCGGCCTCTTCATTTAAAACCATATTATAACTATTAGGTAAAGTTTGAATAAAGTGGTGTACTCCTACTTCTTTCGCCGCCGCGATAACTTCATCATCCGTGGCTTTTAAATTACCATATCTTAGATTATCCATAATCGTGCCATTAAATAACCAAGTATCTTGTAAAACCATGCCAAAGACATCTCGTAAATCACTACGTTTATAACTATTAATATTTTCTTTATCAATTAAGATTTCTCCATCATTTACACGATAGAAGTTCATTAATAGTTTAACAATTGTCGTTTTACCAGCTCCCGTAGGACCCACTATCGCTACTTTTTCACCTGGTTTAATCTTCGCACTAAAGTCTTTGATTATCGTTTTATCTTCATCATAACCAAACTTAACGTGTTTAAATTCTACAGCTCCCTTAATATTAGCTAAGTTAATTTCTTTTTTACCTTCTTTACTTTCTTCTTCGCTATCTAAGAATTCAAATACTCTTTCCGTCGCTGCCATCATTGATTGTAATAAACTAGATATTTGGGCAATTTGACTTATTGGATTAGTAAAATTTCTTGAGTATTGTATGAATGATTGAATACTACCCACTTCAATTTTACCTTGAATTACAAAGTAACCTCCAACTATTGATACGGCCACATAACCTAAATTTCCCACAAAATTCATAATTGGATGCATTAACCCAGATAAGAATTGACTATGCCATCCCGCATTATATAAGTTTTCATTTTCTTTTTGGAAGCCATCTAAGAATTTATCTTCGGCATTAAATGATTTAATAACATTATGTCCACTATACATTTCTTCAACTTTATCATTAACACTTGCTAAATAATTTTGTTGTGCTTTAAAGTATTTTTGAGATTTCCCCGCAATACCTAAGATCAAAAACATAGATATCGGTAAAATTAACAACGTAATAATGGTCATACTAACATTGATACTTAACATCATAATTAAAACGCCCACTACGGTAACTACACTCGTTATTAATTGTGTTGTAACTTGGTTTAAGTTCATCCCAATGGTATCAATATCATTTATTATTACGGATAATATCTCCCCATTATTCTTCTTATCAAAATAAGACATTGGAAGTTTATGTAATTTTTTAGATACTTCATTCCGCATTTTATAAGTAATTTTTTGGGAAACCCCTGCCATCACAAATCCCTCGATAAATGAGAATATAGCACTTACAACATATAAAATTACTAAAGTTAAGATAATTGTTCCTAATTTACCAAAATTTATACCTCCACTACCCGTAATCTTAGCAATCAAGCCATTAAATACTTCGGTAATGGCATTCCCTTGAATTTTTGGACCTACAATATTAAATATTGTACTTAGTATTGCGACAAAGAAAACAAATAATAATACTTTATGATAAGGTCTTAAATATTTAACTAACTTTTTTAATGTTCCTTTAAAGTCTTTTACTTTTTCATCATCTATTCTTCTACGATTATTCATTTGCCAACTCCTCCTTTGATAATTGAGAATAAGCAATTTCTTGGTATACTTGATTATTTTTAAGTAATTCTTCATGCGTTCCTATACCAACTATGCTTCCTTTATCTAAAACGATAATTTGATCAGCATGTAAAACGGTACTTATTCTTTGGGCAACTATAAAGACGGTTGCATCTTTAACTTCTTTCTTTAATTTTTTTCTTAAAGAGGCATCAGTTTTATAATCTAAGGCAGAGAATGAATCATCAAATATTAGAATTTGTGGTTGTTTAGCTAAAGCTCTTGCAATAGCCAGTCTTTGTCTTTGGCCTCCAGACACATTCGTTCCACCTTGACTTATCGCTTCTTCTAATCCTAAAGGTTTTTTACTGATAAATTCTTTTGCTTCCGCAATTTCTATTGCTTTTTCAATAACTTTATCATCTACTTTATCCATACCTAAAGTTAAATTAGAAAGAATTGTTCCACTAAATAGCATGCCTTTTTGGGGAACATACCCAATTAAATCCCGTAATTTTTCTTGGGTCATATCTTTAATGTTAACATCCCCTATGGTAATTTTTCCCCCAGTAACATCAAAGAATCTTGGTATTAAATTAATTAAAGTCGATTTCCCACTACCAGTAGACCCAATAAACGCGGTCGTTGTTCCTGGTGTGGCTTTAAATGATACATTTTTAATAACATCTTCTTCCGCATCTGGATATCTAAAATATACATCCTTAAATTCCACAATCCCACATTTATCTTTGGCAGGCATTTTAGGATCAAGTGGATCTACAACACTCGTCTTTGCATCTAATACTTCCCCAATTCTTCTTACAGATACCATTGCTCTTGGAAGCATAATAGATACTAAACTAAACATTAAGAAAGACATAATTATTTGCATGGTATAAGTTATAAAAGCGATTAAATCTCCCACTTGAATTAAACCCGTATCAATCTTATCGGCTCCTACCCAAATAATTAATAATGCTGTAATATTCATAAGTAGCATCATTAAAGGCGACATTAAAGACATTGTTCTTTCGACAAATAAATTTAATTTCGTTAAATTTTGATTTGCTTTATCAAATCTTTTCTTTTCATATTCTTCATTTGAGAATGCTCTTATAACTGGAATACCTGTTAAAGTTTCTCTTGCTACTAATGTAAGTTTATCTAATAATTTTTGCACTCTTCTAAATTTCGGCATTGCAAAAGTAAATAATGTAATAACAATTCCTAAAATACAACATAAAGCCACCCCAATAATCCATGACATAGCATTACCATTCACTTTTAAGAAAGCCCCGATTCCAATAATTGGTGCATAAAACAAAGTTCTTAAAAGCATACCAAATAGCATTTGAATATGTTGCACATCATTAGTACTTCTCGTAATTAAACTAGAAGTTTGAAAACTTTCAAATTCATGATGGGAAAAAGTCATAACTTTATTAACAATTTTTTCACGTAATAGATAAGCAAATTTCGAAGCAATTCTACTTGCTAAGAAACTAGTTCCAATCGCTACTATCATAATTAGGAACGCAAATAAAA
>CANQHM010000064.1 GCA_947623845.1 uncultured Bacilli bacterium
TTAAATCATTTAATTTTAAGTTTAATCTAAGCTACTCAAATTGACTTTTTTTACTTAGTTTTCAAAGATCATTTCTTGCGCTATCGACTACTTTTCTTCGATGCGCACTAGTAATATACCAAATTCCATTTTTATTGTCAACACTTTTTTTCAAAAAATTTAAATTTTTTGTCATTTTGTGTTAAATCCTTTATTTTTAAGGCTTTTTTAATGGAATGGGAACTCCTCTTTTTTGGGTAGTTCTTTTTAAGTATATAACAAAATATATGCGAATGCAAGAAAAAAATGCAAAAATTCGCTAAAAAATTTACTAAAATTCGTTATTTTTTGCATTTCTTTATTAATTGTGCGTTAATTCTTGGTATTTTTTATAATATTTCTTTATGGCTTCCCGAGCAAAAGGGCCCGCATTTTTCCTTTTTATTTCAATAAGTTTGGTTAATTCTTTACGAACGATAATATCAACAACATTAGGATAACCCATAATCTTTTTATGATAATTGTATTCGTTACGATCTAGAACTTTAAATCCTCCATCAGGGAAAACACGCAAGTCTAAATCATAATCGATATATTTAATAATACCATCTTCGATAATATAAGGAGAAGCAATATTACAATAATAGAATAAGCCGAAACTTTTAAATTGCGCAATGATATTAAACCAGTTATGTTTATAGAAGAATAAGACAGCTGCTTCATTCGTAATATGAATTCGGCCATCACTTTCCCGTATTCTGGTTTCTTCATTAGCACAGACGATTTTTTCATCATCTACTTCTAAGACTAAGGCTTCATCACTAATACTATGTAACTTTCCATTATGTTTATAACAATATATAGCTAATTTATCTCCAACTTTTAATTTTTCCATTTACCCTCCTGATTTAGTTACTAGCGATTTCTAAGGCTTTATTAAGTTGCTCCTCATAATAGGCATTAATCATATTATTATAAGTATTTATTTCTTCTTCGGTAATGCCCTCTTTATTTATATCTGGTAAGGTACTCTTATCAATACTTACTTTATAATCAGGTTCAATCCCAATACCATCAATACAACTACCATTAGGTCTTAACCATTTAGCACTAGTATATTTAATAATAGTATTTTCAGTTAAGTTTTTAGCATGTTGCACTTTACCTTTACCATAACTTTTTTCGCCGACTAAGATAGCACCATAACTATCTTTTAAAGCCCCCGCAAGAATTTCAGAAGCACTAGCACTACTACCATTTATTAAAATAACAATTTTATAATTACGTTTTTCATTCGTATTATCTTTTACCGTATCTAAGCCATTTTTATCTTCTAAAGAATAGATAGTTTTACCTTTTTCTAAGAATAGTTTAGCAATATTTTCGGTACCGTCTAAGTAACCACCAGTATTATCACGTAGATCGATTATTAAACTAGAAAGATTATTTTTTTCTAAATCTTCTAAATCTCTTTTAACTTGTTCATAGATAGAAGCGCTAAATCTTTCAATTTTTAAATACCCAATATTTTTAGCATTTTGATTATATATGTTAGTTACCGTAGCAGGTTTTAAGATTTTTTTAGCACTTAACTTAACATCAAATAATTCTTCCCCGCGTAATAAAGTTAAAGTTAGTTCTTTATTTTCTTGTTTAATCATACTGGTAATTGTATTGATATCTTTATTACTAACATCTTCGCCATTAATTTTTTTAATAACATCACCAGTAATAACTCCGGCATTAGAAGCGGGCGTATCTTTGTATACTTCATTAATTATGGTTTCATTAGTTTCATTATTATAAAGAATACCAACACCAATACCCACATATTCACCAGCTAGGTCTTCTACTAACATATTAGTTTCATCTTCATCCATATAGACAGAGTATTTATCTCCTAAATAACTCATCATTCCCCGAATAGCATTGTTGATAAGTTCGGTTTTATCCACATCCTCATAATATTCATCTAAGATAGAAGCATAAGAATCTAGGAATAAGCGCAGATTAGTATCATTATTTAAGTCAGCATAAGACATACCATTACTAGTTTTATAATTACTTGTAACAATTAAACCAGTTGATAAAGCTGTGAATACACCAGTGACAATAATTATCACAATTATTTCCCATAAGTTAAAACCTCTTACGTTTTTTCTATTTTTGTTATCCATTTATATCATCCTCTATAATATATTCTAACACTAAAATATATTCTTAGGAAGAAAAAATTACTAGTTTTGTCTAGTAATTATATTTCAATATTTAATTCTTTAGCAGCTTTATCAAGATCAGTAATGGTTTTAGTTATTTTTCCTTTTTTAACTCTTAAAAGAGTAAACTCACCAAATTTCATATCTTTAACATTATCAGTAATAGTAGTTTCATCACCTACGTGATCTTCATTCATAACATTACCTAAATCTACAAAGTATAATGGTAAATGATCAGTTTCTCTAGTATAAGTTATTCTAAAGTTACTATAGACAAAAGATTCATCTTTCTTTTCATCATATAATACAACATAGTAATCATCATAAGGACGATTTAACATTGTTCCTACTATAGCGGTATCATAACTTAGAGTAACTTCTTGCATTTTATCTTCTTCTTCATCTTTCTTAAATAAGTCTTTACTTACGAATGCTCTTGTTAAGAAATAAACGGCTACGCCACAAACTAAAACTACTAATAAAATTATAATAAAATTTTTAACTGCTTTTTTTTCTTCCATTTCAAACCACCTATTACCATTATACACAAATAAATTTATAAAAGCAAATTAAAAAACAGAAATTTTATTCTGTTTCTAAACGAATTATTTTAAGGTTGTAATTGTACTGCCAATACTTTCGGCGATAGTTAGTAATTCGGTACTAGTTAAATTACCGCTTGCTAGATAGTAATCGATGTTATTGCTAGTCCAATATAATGAGTTTCCTGATAAAGCAGCGATGGTATCATTTAGCATTAGAGGTTCACCATAAACGGGAATGATTTCAAATTCTTCTAGAGGTTTACTCATTTCTTCAACAAGAACAAATTCTTTAGCACCGCCAAAAGTTAATATGGCGCGATTACCAGAATCAGTATCTAATATTTCTTTACTAGATAAGTAGGTATCCGTAGGAACATATAGGGGGTACATTATTTCTTCTAAGATGCTATTAGTAGTAGTTTCACTGCAACAATCTTCTTTAATTAGGCTATCTAATTTAAAGTCATTATCATCTAAACCAGCTTTATAATCAATGTTATTAACAACTAATTTAATTTTTACGATGTCATTACCATTAAAGACTTCGACTTTTTTAAGGTTAGCATCTTTATCTAAATAGATTAATTGGTAGTTTAATTCTTGATTATTAGGGTAGTTAACATTAGTTTTAACAATATATTCATTATCTTTAGTGGTTATTTCTTGTTTTTCCATATTCTTTAAATCAGTTATTAAAGAACTTAGTAAATAAGATTGGGATCCGTTATTCGGCCAGTCACTTTGGAATTTAAAGCTCTTATTCAAACTTGGGGTAACAACATAGGTTCCGTCGGCGTTCTTTAAAATTACTTGTTCGTGATTATTAATTTGGTTTACTAAGACGACTTTATAATTATCACTCTTTAAATAAGATACATCGATTTTATAAGTAAAAGTATCTTCATCATTAAAGATTTCTAAACTACCATCTAGTTTATAACTTTTACTACTATTTACTTTCTTTTCAAAGTCTTTAACGACTGTTTCATTAGATTTTTTACCACACCCACTTACTAGTAAAACAAGAAAAAACAATATTAATACTTTTTTCATTACAACACACTCCTTTTCTAATAAAATATATTTTAGATTTTTTTAAATATTCATGTATATTTTTATTGTTTTTTCTCATACTAAGATTAGAAAAGAGGATGAGTGTATGCAAATAGTTCAAAAAATAGCATTAGTATTCACTATTATTGGGGCAGTTAACTGGGGATTAATTGGGTTGTTTGATTTTAACTTAGTTAATATGTTATTTGGTGAAATAGAAATGTTAGAAAAGATTATTTATATTATTGTAGGTATTTGTGGCCTTATTAATATAGGTATCTTATTTACTGAATTATATCAAGGAGAACATTAAAAAGATTCCTTATTTGTTAAGGAATTTTTTATTTGGGTTAAATTAGGATTTTAATTTTTCAACGATTTTTGGGTTAAGATCTATAATGGCACATATATCTTCAACACTATAACCCATTTTTAACATATAAGTAGCGACATCCTTTTTTACTTTTTCTTCGCCCTCTTTTTTGCCAATTTCTTCACCAATTTTTCGTCCTATTTCTCGCCCTATTTTTTCTCCTATAGCATATCCCTCTCTTAAGCCTTCTTTTCTATAAGTATTCATAAGAATTTTTCTTTCTAATTCGACGTCACGATACCCTAATGGTAATTTTTCATCATATAATATTACTTCTTTTAAATCTAAATTACTCATATTTTTTATATCGCCATATTATTTTTACTTTTTAGGATTTCATCTAGTTGCTCTAAAGGCATATTTAAGGCATTAGCTATTGCTTCTTTTCCTATACCACCACTATACATCTTTATTATGGTATCATTAATGCCTTCAGTTTTGCCTTCTCTTATGCCTTTTTTTCTATAGGTGTTCATAAGGATTCTTTCTTCTAATTCAACATCACGATATCCTAATGGTATTTTTTTACTATATCTTATCATTTCTTCTCCTACTCCTTTCAGTATTTCATCTGTTTTACCAATTTCTAATATTTCTGTCTTATCTTTTAGTAACATTATCTTTAAATAATCTAATAATTTATTATTTTCACTTTCAGTATACTCTTTATTTTGCAAATAGTCAAGTACTATATGATATATTTCCATTCGCTGCAATGGATACTTCTCTTTATATATGCCCTCTTCTAGTATATATTTATTTTTTAGATCTTTACCATGATTATTAAAACAATCAAAGTTTATTTGAATAAATTTTTTATTGAGGTCATATTCTTCTCCCTCCATATTGACACTATTATTTAATAAACATAAGTAACTAAAGTTTTTTAAGATTAATTCTTTATAATAATGTTTGTTCATTTCGAGATTAATTATAAAATTTCCCGCCTTTACAACAATGTCACTTCTTTCATGTTTTTTCTCTTTATTATT
>CANQHM010000065.1 GCA_947623845.1 uncultured Bacilli bacterium
CCTTCTTTTAATTCTTTTCTTTCTTTTGTATACCCTAAATTTTCATGTCTTTCATTATAAATATCTACTAATTCCATCTTTTTAATCCTCCTTTTATAAAACTATATAATTATTAAATTACTTTAACATTCTACGCTAGGAAAGTCAAACTAAAACTAGAGGTTTTTTCTCTAGTTTTATCTAATTATCATATCTTCATTAGAAGGACCAGTTCCAATAAATTTAACAGGTACTCCTAAATGTTTTTCAATAGCTTTAATATATTCTTTCGCCTCATCTGGTAAGTTATCATAATTAGTTTCTTTTTCGATATTAAAGTCCGTAGTAAATTCTTCATAAATTGGTTCTACTTCTTGTTCTTTTCCAATGATATCATCACTATATTCTGTATAGACTTTATCACCAAGTTTATAACCAACACATAGTTTAGACTTGCCTAATTTACCAATAGTATCTAGGTGATTAACTACTAAACCTGTAATACCATTTACTCTAACAGCATATTTTAATGCTACTAAATCCATCCACCCACAACGACGAGGACGTTTAGTCGTCGCCCCATATTCGTGACCTAATTCTCTTATCGTATTACCTATTTCATTATCTTGTTCAGTAATAAATGGTCCTTCACCAACTCTTGAGGCATAAGCTTTACATACTCCATAAACATTGGTCAAATCTTTATGACTTAAGCCACTACCTGTTTCTATACCGCCAATAGTAGGATTAGATGATGTAACCATTGGGTAATCTCCTAAATCCATATCTAAACCAGTAGCTTGAGCTCCTTCACAAATAATATTTTTATTTTCATCTAAAGCATTATGCAAGTATAACACTGTATCTGTAACATAAGGTTTTAACATATCACGATACTTTAAATAATCTTTGACAATCGTATCAGGATCTAAAGTATCAAAACCAAATAATTTAAATACTTTATTTTTATTAGCAATATTTCTTCGTAATTTCTTTTCAAAATTAGGATTATACATATCGATAACCCGTAAGCCGATACGATTTGCTTTATCCATATAACATGGTCCAATACCTCTTGCAGTCGTACCTACTTTGTCATCGCCCTTTAAAAATTCTTCTAATTTGTCTTCTACTATATGATAAGGGAAGATTAAATGAGCACGCGTACTAATATGTAGTTTAGATAAATCTACACCTAACTTTTTTAAAACACTAATTTCTTCAAATAATACTTTAGGATCGATTACGACACCATTTCCAATGACACCTTCGGTTTTTGCATTTAAAATACCTGAAGGGATTAAGTGGAAAATAATTTTATTTCCCTTAAACTCCACGGTATGACCAGCATTATTACCACCAGTACAACGAAGCGCAATATCCGCATTTTGCGATAGAAAAGTGGAGACTTTTCCTTTGCCTTCATCACCATAATTTAAACCTAAAACAACATCTATTTTTGACATATTCCTTACCTCTATAATCTTTCTAATTTTCTTTTTAACCCTTTAGCCGCTTCCGCTCTTTGACTTATTTTATTTTTTTCTTCTAAACTTAATTCGGCTAAAGTTTTACCATTATCTAATTCGAATATTTCATCAAAACCAAAGGATCTTTTTCCCCGACATTCATAAGTTATACTACCTTTTATAACACCTTCCGCCGAACAAGTATTATGGCCATCGTAATATACGAGAACACACTTTGCTTCGGCCCGCCGATCCGTAATATTTTCTAATTTTTTAATAATAGCTAAATTGCGATCTCTATCAGTTGCATCATCCCCTAGAAAACGATGGGTATTAACACCTGGCCATCTATCAAGAGCCAAAATTTCTAATCCCGAATCATCAGCAATTACTGGTTGTTTTACAATCTCATATATTTCTTTAGCTTTTTTTAAAGCATTTCCATAAAAAGTGCCTTGATCTTCGATAACATCTATATCAACATGACAATCTTTTAAGGAAAGAATTTCTTCTTCTTTAAAAATCATTCTTATTTCTTTTAATTTATTAGGATTATTACTTGCAAAAACCATACCATTACCTCCTTTTATAACCATATATCTTCCTTTAATAATTTAAATTCATATAATTTACTAGGACGATAACCTTTCTTTTCATACTCCCCTTCTACTTCACTACAATATTTAATGATCTTTTTTCGGAAGTTTGATTTATCAACTTTAGTTTCCGTTAACATCTCATATACAATTCTTACTTCTTCTAAAGTAAAAGTTTTACTTAATAATTTAAACATAATATCAGTATTATCTAATCTACTTCTTAAATATTTATAACTAATTAATATTTCTAAAAGAATTTTTTCTAACTTAATATCTTTAAGATTAAATTCATGAATATATTCAATATTATTATTGCTAATTTTTTCTTTAGTTTTAAATTTATAAGAATTATTATCTAAAGTAATATAGTTATCATTTACTTTAAAATCAATTAATTTGTAGGAAGAAGAAAGTTTTTTTATATTTTCTATATTCGTAATAGCAAGATAGATAATGGAAAGAGTATTATCAAAGAAATATTTATCTTCTCCTAAAGTGTATACTTGTTCTAGATGAAAGTTATTACTTCCAATTACTTCTTTAATTTTAGTTCGCAATACTTCTTTTAAAGTTGTTATTTTAGTTAAGAACACACTTAAAAGCTCATTATCATTACTAACTAATAATTTTAAATGTTTTTGATCATTCTTTCGTACATTAAGATTTTTTTCATTTTCTAAAACTATTATAGGACATACAATATTTACTTTCATTTTCTAATCCTCCTAAGATAAGTACTTATTTTGCTACTACTATGATAAAGAAAAGGAATAAAAGTATTAATATCTAAATAGGTAGTTTTTTCATTTATCATAGGATTATTTAAATCTCTAATATTACAAATTAATTTTTCAATATTTATATCTTCTTTAAAATTATTTAAAACTAAGTTTAAGTAAGGAACATCAAGTTTAAATTCTTTTACTAAGATATAATTTATTATATCATAATCATGATAAATTTTTCTACTGATAAAGCCCATAACATCAGGTCGATAATTAACGAGGAAGAGTTTATCTAATAAGAGATGGGTAAGATAACCTAAATCCCTACTGTTAATAAGATTTAACTTATCCACAAAGTAGGAAATGTCAGGAATTAAATATTCTTGATACTTTATTTTGTGATGAGCATCTTCCTTATTTATAATATCGGGAAGAAGATTACCTCTTATAAATTCTTCATTATAAATATTTAATTCCTCTCCTACGAGTTTTGCTACCGCCATATGAGATGCTATACTCGGCATATTAAATCATGCACTTTCTCTTTTTGCTTTTCCATACTCAAATCAGTAACATCAAGAAGAAATAATTTATTTTCTAACATCTTATTCTTTTTCATATATTCATAAGTTTCTTTATACATTTCATTATATTTTCGAAATTCTAAATCAAAGCGATTGATCTTTCTCCGTGCATTAATCCGTCTTGCTAATTCTTCATAGTTATTATTAACCAGAAATATTATAATACAATCATTTTTCTTTAGATATTCTTGATATTTTAAAGCTCTAGTTTCCGTACTATATTTATCTAACATATATTTAGAAATCATTTCTTTATTACGATCAAAACAAATTATGTTATCTTTTTTTAAATATTCAATTGTTGTAGTTTTTCCTACGGCATCTGTGCCCTCTAAAAAGACTTTCATACTGCATCCTCCTTTAAGTTATTAATGTACTTTACTATTTCCTCTTCCTTTTTAACATAAATTATTTTAATATGAGGATTATTTAACATACAAGTTAGAAGTGGAAACCAATACTCATAAGGAGTTTCAAACTGGGTAATGTTTTTATCACAGAAAACGATAATTTTTTTATTTTTAAAACTTGCATATAAGAGTTCCGTAATACTTGCAATAGCAGAATACTTAAGTAAACTTACTAAAACTAAATCCGCTTCAGCAATTTGCTTAAGTTCTTGTCTTACGACTACTTCACAAGGATTATACTTACCTTTATATTTATCTTCTTCGTAATAAAATCCTCCAAGATACATAACATTTTTATTACCTTTTATGACTTTACCAGAACTTGCATAAACAAAGTCTTTAACATTACCTAGTATTTTACTTCGAATATCACTTTCTAACATTGTAAGAGCATTATCTTCGGTAATATCTTTATGTTTAATATTATATGGTGAAGAGAAAAATATTTTAAGCACATTAATCCTCTCCTTTCATAATTTTGTTCCAGTTAATATAAGAGAACACTGCCATTAAAGCCCAAACAACATTTAGTAAGAACAAATAGAATGCTTGGTCAGGTAAGATATAGAATTCTAAAGCATAGAATACATCATTAATAAACCAAATTATCCAAGTATCTATCTTTTTAATCATCATGTAATAAGTAGCTACTAAACTAGATACCGTAGTAAAAGAATCAAGTAATGGTAATGGATCATCAGTATTTTTTAAGATAAGAAATCCTACAAATGTCGCAACTCCAATTAGGAAAGTATAAATAATTTTTTCCTTTAAGTTACACTTTCTAATTTTTTTAGTATCTTCTCTATTCCATAAGATGAAACCAATTACACCTAAGACAAGATAGATACTATTATTTAAGACATCACCATATAGATTCATCGCCAGTGAAAAGAATATTAGTAATAACATTTGAATCGTATAAGCTATCCAGTTACTTCGTTTGTTTAGCATGACTAATACCCCTTGAATTAAGCCGAATATCGTAGCACTTATTTCTAGAATTGAAACTATTTAAATCATCTCCTTACATATAGTATATTACACCATAAGTATTAATTTGTCAAGAACTTTTTGTAATTTTTACCATAAGTTATTTAAAGGTATTAAAAAAGACACTTGTGTGTCTTATTTATTACTATCGCTAGATATCTCTTCAATAGATTTATTATTTTTAGATAATAAAGCACCGGATAACCAAGTAGAAGTTAAACCATGATCTATATAAATAAGTTGTCCAGACATATAAGA
>CANQHM010000066.1 GCA_947623845.1 uncultured Bacilli bacterium
TTCAAGAAGATATAAAAAATCTTGTTTCCGGAGGAGATGTTTCAAAGAAAATATCAGCTTTAGAAGATATATTATATGGTAAAAAAGTAGTTGGTTATTTTGATGTAAAAAATTTTTATAAAAATAATAAAAAAACTATAGATATTATTGAAAAATATTCTGATATTTATGATTTTATTAGAGAGATTGTTTATACCGATTGGGGATTTAATATACATAATAAATTAGATCAATTTTATAAATATTTGATAAGTCATAAGAGTGAACTGATGGAAATATTAGCTTTATTAGAAAAGATTAAATTGTTAAAAATTAATTATATAGTATTAAGCGAGACAACATTTACTAATGAAGTATATAAAATTAGCGAAGATAAATCTTTAAGAAATGATAATAAATTATATTATTTAGAAAACATGGAAGCTATACCACATTATTATAATGGTAGAATTTTAGAATATAGAACAAGGGAATCTAATTATGCAATTGTTTTAAGATTAGTAGGTGATAATACACTTGTTTTCGGTGATGTTAAAATAATATTAAATAATTTAACATTTAATCCGGATTTATTACCAAGTGAACTTACTAAAGAAAGTACTTATGATAAAATTATAGCTTTAAGAGATGATACTTATATAAAGAATTGTGAAGTCATAAAAAAGAATATTGATTTAAGATTATTGGTTGGTGATATGAGAATGCAATATGTAGATATAAGTAAGCTTGCGAAAGCTGCTGTGGGTACTACAAAAAGTGAAGAAATTATGTCAGAATATAGAATAGCCTTATTTCAAATAGAGAGATTACTAGATTGCCTTAATGCTTATGTGGTAGGAGCGATAGGAGTATCTAGAGACGAGTTAGAACAAGAAAAGAAATTATATTTAAGTAGAGGAAGGTTATAGTTATGGAAATAAGAACAGATATTTTAATTGTTTTATGTCATATTTTAGATGAATTTGCAGAATTTAGAAAAGATTTAAGAGCTTTAGTAGAAAAGAAAAGTAATAATATCCTTTCTATTTTAAATAAAATAGCTAATAATGAACGGGTTTTAAGGAATAAAGATGCTAAAGCATTCTATCAAAAATATCAAAAAGTAATTAGCGTTATTAATAATTGTCCTTATGCTACAACTACATTTTTATCTCTTATAGTTTGTCATGATGATTATTATAATTTAGGTTTTTTCTATATTTATTTGTTAGAACATAGAACTGAATTAAATAAAATATTAGCGTTACTAGAAAAAATTAAATCCTTAAATATAACAGAAATTAATTTTATGGATAGTACTTTTACTGATGAAATATATAAATTAAAGAATTTTTCTTATCCAGGACAATTAAATGTATTCTACTTTATGGAGAATATGGTTGCAATTCCTGATTCTACTGAGTATATTTATAAAACAACGGGGACGCATTATCTAATGGAAATAGTTCCTTTAGAAAAGCATAATTTGTGTTTTAGAATAACTGTTAATAGTTTAACTTTTGACCCTAGTCTTTTACCAGATGATTTAAGTAATGAAAATATAGGCAAGAAAATAGTGGAAGCGTTAAAAATAAATCAACAATATAGAACTGATATTAACGAAGCTTTAAAATTAAGTTTCCCTATAAGCGAATTAGAAAAAGGGTGTGCTTCTTTAGCAAGTAATATTCCTACTTTAAATAATTCAATTTATAAAGAAGATTTATTAGAAACTTTAAAAGAATTAAAACTTAATCTTGCTAAGTTAAAAAAAATACAAGATGAATATAATCAAGATATTATAAAAAGTAATCCTTTAATAACTTCTGAAATTATTTCTAAAGAACAAACTTTATATTTGAAAAAATTAAATGATATTGATTAAAAAAATAATTATGCCTCTACTTTAAAAGTAGGGGATTTTTTATTGAAAAATTATTAAATTTTTGTTGACGAACTAAAGTTTGCAGTAGTATAATTATAGTATGCAGTAAATAAATTAGATTTTCTATAGATGGGAGGTATATTTGATGAAAAATATAGAAAATTATAATGAAAAAATATTTGAAAATATTAAACATATTGATGAAGAAGGGAGTGAATATTGGGAAGCACGTGAATTGATGTTGTTATTAGAATATAGTAAATGGGAAAATTTTCGTAAAGTAATTGAACGAGCGAAGATTACCTGTAAATCCAGTAATAATAATATTAATGATCACTTTCCTGAGTTCAGGAAACCGATAAAAGGTGGTAAAGGTAATATTCAATACGTTATAGACTATCATTTATCAAGATATGCATGTTATCTAATAGCTCAAAATGGTGATAGTAGAAAGAAAAGTATTGCTTTAGCTCAAACATACTTTGCTATTCAAACAAGAAAGCAAGAGTTAAGTGAAATGGATTATGATTTATTAACAGAAGATGAGAAAAGACTTTATCAAAGAAATTTAACCAGAAAAGGAAATTATTCTTTAAATCGTGCTGCTAAAAATGCTGGTGTTAAAAATATGGCAGAATTTCATAATGCTGGTTATAAAGGATTATATAATGGTGAAACAGCAAATGATATAGCTAAAAGAAAAGGGTTACGATACCGGGAAGATATTCTAGACAATATGAGTGAAGATGAATTAATTGCGAACTTATTTAGAATAAGTCAAACAAGACAAAAATTAGTAAAGGATAATGTTAAAGGTGAAAATAATGCTAAAAATATTCATTATAATGTTGGGAAAAAGGTGAGAAAAGCGATTGCTGATATTGGCGGAATGATGCCGGAAGAAATGCCAACACCAAAGAAAAGTTTAAAAGAATTAGAATTAGAAAAAAATGTGCTAATGAAAAAGTAAAACAGAATTTCTATTTATTTTTTTACCAAAAAGTCTATTCTAATGTTATAATAGAAAATAGGAGGAATTCCATGAAAAAGAAAATCTGTATATTAGTAGGAATTTTACTTATTTTAACAGGTTGTAAAACTGTCCATAATATGTCAATAGATGAAATAATTGAATATACTAGTAGTAGTAATTTAGATATAGCAAATGAGTATCGAACAGGGTATAAGTATTACCGACCAGGGGGAGTAGGAGTAGGAACCCAAAATAATTATAATGAAACTTTAGTAAGACAAGATTATGAAATGTATTTTTATGTTGATGTTATAAGTTACTATAATAAAGTAGTAAAAAAATATGAAGTTAATGATAATGCTTATTATAGTAAAGAGATAAATAATGGCGATAAATTCGGGTATATAGAAATAAATAAATATAATAATGATTATTTTTTGTTGGAAATTATGTATAATTATGCTAAAATAGAAGTAATCATAGATGAAGATCGGATTAATGATGTGGTAAGTTATGCTATGATTGTTTTATCATCAATCAAATATAATGATGAAATAATAAATAATCTAATGGGGGAAAATGTTTTAGATTATAAAGAAATTGATTTTGATATATTTAAAACAAATAAAGATGATAATATTTTAGAGGTTAATTAAGGATGGTGCTTTCATATGGGCTTAATGGATAAAATTAAAAATATTTTATTTGAGGAAGAAACAGTAGAAATTCCTATTATAACAAAAGATGAAATAGAAAAGAAAGAAAAAAAAGAGGAAGAAAAAGAGAAAAAAGTAACAGTTAGTCCTCCTAAAGAAGAAAAAAGAGAAGAGAAAAAAGAAGAATTTAGAGTTAATAAAAGATTTAGTTCTCCGGAAGTAGAAGAAAAGCCTTATCGCAAAGATTTATATGGAGATGAAATAAGAGAGCCAAGAAGAGTAGAAGAAAAAGTGGAGTTTAAAAAACCAGTTGAAAAAAAAGAGTCTACTAGTCCATTTTTAGCTTTTGATGAAGATGAATTTGAACTAATGTCTTCTAGTTATCATAGCTCTAATTATCATACTCCAAGAAGAGAAGAAAAGAAGGTTTCTCCTAAAAGAGACGCAATTTTATATTCGAAATCAATGCCGGAAAAAGAAGAAGTTAAGAAGTTTAAGCCATCACCAATTATTTCACCAGTATATGGAATTTTAGATAAGAATTACCGTAAAGATGATTTCTTACCAACATCATCATCGGAAGGAACACTGCCTAAGATTATGGATGTCGATAGTGTAAGAAAGAAAGCATTTGGTACTTTAGAAGAAGAAATTGAAAATAAATTAAAAGAAAGACAAAAGGAAGAAAAGGAACTTAAAGATAAAACTATTGGCGATTTAATTGAAGAAAATATTGGAAATGAAAGTATAGAAGAGGAAGAAATACCACATTATAATACTGAAGAAATTAAAATAACTAATTTCTTAGATGAGGGGGATTCCATTGATGATGCTATAGATGATAGTATTGATACTGAAGAAATAGAACCAGAAGAAGTTAGTTTAAAAGAACCGGATAAAGAGGAAATTACTAAAGAAATTCCTTTGGAAGAAAAGGAAGAAGAAATACCAGAAGAGAAAGAAGAAATGAGCGCGGAAGACTTAGGTAATACAACATTAGAAAGTGATTTATTTGATTTAATCGATTCGATGTATGAAAAAGAGGAGGAATAGAAAGTGATTGAATTTTTAGGGAGTGTTTTACCAATAATTATTTATATTTTATTAATAATTTTTCTAGTAGTAGGCATAATATTAGGTATAAAGACGATTGGGACTATTGGGAAAGTTGATAAAGTAGTGGATAATGTTAATAATAAGATGGAATCGTTAAATGGTGTATTTAGTATAATTGATTTTACCACTGATAAATTAGCATTTATTACTGATAAAGTAGTAGATAGTGTTAGTGGAATGATTAATAAATTATTTAAAAAGAGAACTAAACAAGTAAGTACCAAAGAAGAGGAGGAATAAATTATGGGAAAGAAAAATGGTTTAGGAAAATTTGTAGCAGGAGCTGTGGTTGGAGC
>CANQHM010000067.1 GCA_947623845.1 uncultured Bacilli bacterium
GACCAAAGACATTACCTTTCTTAATAAAATCCATAAATTCATGAATGGTTTTATTCTTTTTGATTTTTTCTTTCATTATTCATACTTCCTTTCTAATGATGATGGTGATGATGGTTCATCACATTTATTATACACTCTTTATCTTCACATTCATAGTCGTTTTTTTCAAGTTCTATCGTCGTATGCGAAATATTATATTTTTTTAAATAATCTTTAACATATTTTTTTACGTCATCGCTTTTTGTAACCACATGCATCGTCGCATAATAAGTTTCCCCATCTAAACTCCAAATATGAATATGATGAACATCTTTGATATCTTTATTTTTTAAAAGTTCTTTCTTAATCTTTGGTATATCGATATTACTTGGTAATTTTTCTAAGAATAAGTCTAAGATTTTCATAAAATTTTTAAAAGCATGTCCAAAGATAAAACCTGCTACTAAAATAGTTAATATCGCATCAATATAATAAATATGGGTAAATTTAATTAGAATTGCTCCTACTAATACCACAATCCAACCTAAAACATCTTCTAACATATTAAGACTTACTGTTTTTTCGTTTATTGAACTTCCCTTACTCGTCGTTAGTGTTGCTACCCCATTTACAATAATTCCCACAATCGCCATCACAATCATGCCATCATATTTTATCTCTACGGGATTTATAAATCTCTTAATCGCACTATAAATTACTATTAAAGATCCCGAAAGTAGAATAATCGTCGTAATTAAAGCTCCTAATACCGAATATCTAACATATCCATAAGTATATCTATTATCAGGTTTTCGTTTACTTTTTCTTTCTAATATATATGAAAGTAAAATACTCAAAGCATCAGTTAAATCATGAATTGAATCCGTAATTATAGCAATACTATTGGTAAAAAATCCTCCCACTAATTCAAATATTGAAAAAAATAAATTTAATAAAAATGCTATTAAAATATTTGTTGTACTTTGCATAACTTCTAATCCTCCTCATCCATTATATCACGTTTTTAATTATTTTTGACACAACTACCTAGTTATGCTAAGATACTTAAGGAATTTAGAGGTGATTATAATGCCTTACTTAAAAGAATTAGAACTAACTAATGAAAACTTAAAACTTCTCTATACTTTTACTGTTAAAAATAATTATGATTGGAAGAAGCGGAGTCAAATAACTTTTCTTCTAAACAAAATTCAACCACCTACACAAGATAAAATGACTGATTATGAATATTTTAAAAAATTAGAGATTATTAAGGAACAATATTTCCCACCTCATAAAACTTATCTTTTAATTGAGAATGATATCATTATTACTTATATTAATGTTTTATTTACCGAAGATATTGCCACAGTATCTTGTACTACTTTAAAGGATTATCAACATAAGCCTTATAATCGTCTAGCTCTTTCTTTAGTAGAAGAAATTATTCTTAAAAATAATCACATTAAAGAAATAGTAGTTAATGATACTTTTAAAAACGATGTAGGTTTAGATTATATTTATGATGCAGAAGAAAAAGTATTTAAAAAAAGTAATCCTAACTATAAAAAGAATAGCTTAATTAGAGATAAATTTTCTAAACCTTAACCAGATATAAAGAACATTAATGTTTTAGTTAATTCATTACATTCTTTTAGCATTGCAACTTTCATTTTATTTAAAAAATATAATAAATTAGATTCATTTTCACAATCAATTTTACTTATCTCCACCCATATATTAGAATACTCTATATATAACCCATAATCGCAATAGTCACTATTTCCGTTAACTCCACTATCATAAATTAACCAATATTCTTGAGGAAATTGACGTTCAAGTAGATATACTTCGTCTTTAGAAAGAGTATAATTTATAACTCCTTCTTTATATTCATCATCATTATAATTTAATTCAATATGATATTTTTTTTGTTTTAACAATTCTAAATCAGTTTCGCTTCGACCAAAATACATATTAGGACAATAACCAAATATATTATAAAACTCTAATAATGTATCACTAATATTTTTATCAAATATTTCCTTTTTTAAATTTAAAATCATTCCATCTTCTTCTTTTTGAGTATCATAAAGATTTAAATCAATATATTTTGATACTTCTTTTTGCATAATTTTATATTTATCTTCTTCTCCAATCCCTCTTTTTTTATAAAAATAAATTTTTACTGGTACTCCTACCGCTAACATTCTTCCCATAATTATCTTTCCTTTCAAAGCAAGTTTAGCATCGTTTTTACTTAAAGTCAATATAAAATTTACAAAAAGTTATTTCAAAAACTAAATCATTATTGACTTGTATAAATTATTATTGTAGTATAAAGATACAAGAGCAGAAATGCTTTTTATAGTATTGTATATAATTATACAATACCACAACCAATGTTGTTAGACATTCTATAAAGGGATAACCAACTGCTATCCTTTTTTGTTTATTTAAAAGCGAAAAAATTTTTACAAATTGTTAATTATAGTGTATAATTTATATTAGAGATAAAAGAATTAGTGTAAAAATTAGTTTATATAGAACTGAATCTATTGTGTCAAAGAGGTAACGATTCATTTGCTTTCCATATTTAAAAATACGAAAATGAAGAAGATAGGCATGTAAAATATTTATTAGAATAGGAAGTGAAAAAAGAAAAAATAGAGATTTAGTATTATTTGAAAATAAAAGAATTAAGAGGCAAGAATATAAAGGAGAATGGTACTACTCTATTGTAGTATTGAAATACTAACGGAAAGTAAGGATGCTGGCGCATATTGGAGGAAACTAAAACAAAGGTTAAAAGAAGAAGATTTTAGTGAGTCCGTGACAAATTGTCACGAACTGAAATTACCATCAAAAAAAGATGGAAAAAAACATAAAACAGACTGTACTAATAAGGAAGAATTAATAAAAAATGAAGAATGAAATAATATTATTTGAAAATCAAAATGTAAAATTAGAAGTAAATATGCAAGATGAGAAAGTGTGGCTTAGTGCTAATCAAATGGCTGTTCTATTTAGTAAAGATGAATAGACAATTAGAAAACACATTAATAATATCTTTAAAGATGGTGAATTAGAAAGAGATAACAACACTCAAAAAATGCGTGTTGATGGTGTTAAGCAATTAGTTCCGTTTTATGATTTAGATGTAATTATAAGTGTTGGATATCGTGTAAACTCTAAAAATGGTATTATCTTTAGAAAATGGGCTAATAAAATATTATAGGAAGTGAAGAAAATGAAAAATGAATTAAAAGAAAATGAAAATTTATCGTTATTTGAAAATAAAAGAATTAGAAGACAAGAATATAAAGGGGAATGGTACTACTCTATTGTTGTGAAATACTACCGAAAATCAAAAAATACTAATGATTACTGGTATAGACTTAAAAAGAATAGAAGAAGAATTGGCTGAACTATCGACAAATTGTCGAAAGTTTAAATTAATATCACAAAATAGTGATGAAGTAACAAGCAATAACAAGACATAATATCGAAAAGAGAATCGAAGAACCCGTAGTTATGCTATTGATTTTAAAAACAAAAATGATAATCGAAAGGAGTGAAGAGAAAAAGTCTAAAATCAATAAAACCCAATTTGGATATTGACAATCACAACAATTAGTTGTATTATTAATTCGTAAGTGATCTTCAGTATCCCGAGTGGACTGGAGACTTTTTTATTATTATGAAAGAATTTAAAAATATAGATGAACAAATAAATTTACTAAAATCACGAAATATAATATTTGAAAATGAAGAAGAAGCTAAAAAAATATTATTACATAACAATTATTACAATATTATAAATGGATATAAAGATATATTTTTAGACGACCAAAACCCTAACATTTACAAAGTCGGAACAAACTTTACTGAAATTTATGCCCTTTATGAATTCGACAGGCAATTAAGAAATATATTTTTAGAATATATTTTAAAATTTGAGAATTCATTACGAGCTTTGATCGCATATTACTTCTCTGAACAATATGGAAATGATAATTATTTAAAATTAAACAATTTTGAAACTTTTGAAAACGTTAATGTAAATAATAATACTAAACAAAAAAATATAAAATATATTCAAAGTTTATTAGGTAATATAAATAAAAACATCGCAAACAATATTGAAAACAAATATATAAATCATTACATAATAAACTATGGTTTCATTCCTTTATGGGTATTAGTTAATATATTATCATTTGGAGATATTTGCAACTTTTATAGATTAATGAAACAACATGAAAGAACAAAAATAGCCATTGAATTAAATATTAACGAAATAGATTTATACAGTTTATTAAATATTCTTACTAAAACCAGAAATTTATGTGCACATGATGAAAGATTATATAATTATAAATTCCCAACATACACTAGTATAAATGATACTAGATATCATCAAATGTTGAATTTACCAATTATTAATGGAAGATTCGAAATCGGGAAAAATGATTTATTTGCTGTCGTAATTGCATTAAAATTATTATTATCTAAAGAAGATTACGATAAATTTCACCACAAATTATATAGTAGAATGATGAGTATACAGTCAAAATTGCATACTATATCACTAAATGATATATTAAATGCTATGAATTTTCCATCAAATTGGCACGATATATTAAAAATGTCCTAAGTCCACACGGGATACTTAGGATCATTAAATATTATGCAACAATAATATTGAAAAATACCAAAATATGTATGCTAGTATAGATACTTAATATATGGAAGTATATTGCCGTAACAAGAGATGGTAATCTTTACGGAGATTATTTAAAATATGATGAAAGAGCAATGAAAGAATATAGGACGGCATTAGAAGATTTCAAATCTAAATTATCTAATGAAAATCAACAAACTATAACAAA
>CANQHM010000068.1 GCA_947623845.1 uncultured Bacilli bacterium
TTAGAGATTATCCCAATACTTCTTATTTATTTATGGATTATTGGAATAATAATCAATATGGTCTAACATAGAAACTAAAAATTGTATTTTAACAAACTGTTTAAATATTGTATAATTGACAAATATTATTTTATAGGGTAATATTTATTTAGTGAGTGAGTAGTTCGCTGAAATTACTGAAGGATATATTTAATATATACCAGCAAGCTTGCCTTGTGGGAACCTTCAGGCAGGGGAAAGCTAACTTTTTTAATTCCTATAAATAACTTCATCAATTTACTAATATGCATTTTACGTGATATAATAAAAACATAAGAAAGAAGTGATACCATGAAAGAACTATCTACTTATGCTTGTAAAGATGAAGAAGCAATTAGATTTAAACCAATTGACGAAGATAGAAGAGACCCTTTTTTTAGGGATGCTGATAAAATAATATTTTCTTTAGCTTATTCGCGTTATGCTGATAAAACCCAAGTATTTGCAAATATTACTAATGATCATGTTACAAGAAGAAATTTACATGTGCAAATGGTTAGTAGAGTAGCAAGACTTATTGGAAGAGAGTTAGGTCTTAACGAAGATTTAATCGAAGCGGCAAGTTTAGGACACGATTTAGGGCATGTTCCTTTTGGTCATGAGGGCGAAAGAATTTTAAATGAGATTAGTTTAAAATATACGGGACGGTATTTTAATCATAATGTTCATAGTGTAAGAACCATGATGTATATTGAAAACTATAAAAATGGAGTAAATTTAACATTACAAGTTTTAGATGCTATCCTTTGTCATAATGGGGAATTAGAACAAAAAGAATATCGTCCGATAAAGAAAGATAAAGAAAAATTCTTAAAAGATTTTGAAGAAACTTATACTGATCCTAATAAAAATAAATCTTTAATTCCGATGACACTAGAAGGTTGTGTAGTAAGAATAAGTGATATTATTGCGTATTTAGGAAAAGATATTGAAGATGCAATAAGATTAAGAGTTTTAAAAAGAAGTGAATTACCTAAAGATATTTTAGCCGTTTTAGGAGATTCTAATGCTGATATTATTGATACGTTTGTTAATGATATTATTACTAATTCTAAAGGTAAAGGGTATTTATCAATGAGTGAAGATATCTATAAAGCTTTAGTATCTTTAAAAAAATATAATTATGAACATATTTATAAGGTTGCGCATACGGAAAGAGAATTAGCTTATTGGAAAGAAGCTATGAATGGGGTATATCTAGCTTCCTTAGAAGATTTAAAAAAGAAAGATGGAAGAATTTATAATATCTTCTTAAGAAACTCTAATCCTAAATATTTAGAAGAAAACTCTTTAGAACAAATCGCTCTAGATTATGTGGCAGGGATGACTGATGATTTCTTAATTAAACAATATGAAAGTATAAGTAAATAACTTTTTATTCATAATAATTATAGGAGGAATACTATGGAATATAAACTTTATAAACGGGATACATATAATATTCATACGATTAAAACTGATAAGTTTCGTAGTTGTCGTTTAGAACTTATTTTTAGACATAATTTTAAAGAAGAAAATGTTTGTTTAGATAATATTTTAACGGATTTTTTAATTTTTAGTTCCAAAGAATATCCTAAAAGAAAAGATGTAGTTTTAAAATTAGAAGATTTATATGGGGCTTCAATGTATAGTGGAAGAGAAAGAATTGGGAAGATGATTGCTAATAACTTTATGATTGATTTTTTAAATCCGAGTTTTTGTGATGATAAAAATTATTTAGAAGAAGTATTAACGTTACCTTTAAAGATGGTTTTTAATCCTAATTTTACCAATGAAGAAGCTGATAGTAAAACTTTAAAAATTATTAAAAATAGATTAATTGCTGAAGTTAAGGGAAGGCTAGAAGATGCTTCTTATGTTGCGGCGATGGAAGCTTTAAAGAATACTTTTCCTGACAGTCTTTCTTATACGAATCGTTTAACGGATATTGAAGAAATAGCTAGTGTTAATACAACAGATGTCTATAATTATTATCAAACATTTATTAAAGAAAGTTTATGTGATATTTATATTATTGGTAATTTAGAAATGGATAAAGTTGTAAATATTTTAGATGAGAATATGGCATTAGATACGATTAAAAATGAAACATTTACTTATTTTATTACAATGAAACCTAAAAGTAAGATCGCAAATTTTAGTGTTAACTCTAATTTTACTCAAACTAAGTTAGTTATAACTGGGGCTATTTATCCTTATATTCCGAATGATTTAATCTATGCTTATCAAGTATTTTTAACAATTATTGGTGGTTTAGGACTTAGTAGTAAATTACAACAATATTTACGAGAAAAGAATTCTTTATGTTATAGTGTTTCGATGCGAGCTAGTAGATGTGATAGTATCTTTAATGTTTATAGTGGAATTGAAGAAAAGAATATTAAAAAAGCGGTTAGTTTAATTAAGAAAGCTTTAAAAGAAATGCAAGATGGTAGTTTTACGGATGAAGAAATTACTAATGCTAAAAATATGCTAATATCTGGAATTAAAATGAATGAAGATATTCCCGAAAGAATTGTTTCTAGTTATTTTATGCATAATATTTTAGGAACAGATTTAGTTTTTGAAAGAGAAAAGAAAATTAAAAAAGTTACAAAAGAAGAAATAATAAAAGTTGCTAAAAGATTTTATATAGCATCTTGTTATGCCCTAAAGGGTAAAAAAAGTAATGGTGATAAAAAATGAAAGAAATAAAGTTAGAGAAAACTAATGAAGTTTATTATTATGGAGTTAGTGATTGTGGACTTCCCGTTTATTTTTGGGCAAATGATCATTCTAATAATTATTATGCAACTTTAAATGTTAAATTTGGATCGATTGATACGGAGTTTAAAGTAGGTAATAATAAAAAGTATGTTAGTGTTCCTAATGGGACGGCTCACTTTTTAGAACATGTTAAATTTAATATGGGAAAAGATCTTAGTGCTTTTGATGAGTTTACTAAGTTAGGAAGTAATCCTAATGCTTTTACCACATTTGATTATACTTGTTATATGGTATATAATTCGACTAATTTTAAAGAAAATTTACAGCTATTATTAACGTTTGTTTTAAATTTATATCTTACGGATGAGTTAGTTAATAAAGAACGGGGAATTATTACAGAAGAAGTTAAAATGGGGGAAGATAATATTAATTCTAAGTTCTTTTATGAAACTAATAGAGCGATATATAAAAAAGATAAGAAAAGATATGAAATTGCGGGAAGTACCAGTGATGTAGCAAAAATTAATAAAAAAGATTTAGAGCTAGTATTTAATTCTTTTTATCGTCCTGATAATATGTTTTTAGTAGTAACGGGTAATTTTAATCCCTATGAAGCTATGGCTTTAGTAAATGAAACGACTAAGAATTTGAAATTTCCTACCGATAAAGTTACGAAGAAAAAGATAAAAGAAGAAGATAAAGTTGTAGTTAGTGAAAAAGTAATTAAAGATAAAACGGTTGAAAATCCTAAGTTAACTATTGCTTATAAAATGAAAAGAAATTTATTTAAAGATTTTAAAGATGAAGAATTAAGACTTTATTTATCTTCTATATTAGCGTGTAATCTAGGAGCTATATCGGATTTTAAAGAAGAGTTACTATCTAATGAATTAATAATAAGTTTAGGTTATGGAATTGATGTTAATGATGATTTAGTAGTTATAACATTACGAAGTGTTACTAAGTATCCCCAAGAAGTAATTAAGTTATTAAAAAATAAGATGGAACACTTAAGTATTAATGAAAGTATTTTAAAGACGTTAGTTAAAGCTTCATGGGCAGATGTAATATGGGGTTTTGATGATATTGAATATGTAAATGATAATATTCAAAGAGAAGTATTAGCTTATGGGGATGTTATATCTAAAGTATATTCGATATTTAAGAAGTTAAATATTACAGATGCTAATAAAGTATTAAAAAGTTTAGATTTAAAAAATAATACTACCGTTATTTTAGAAAAGGAAGAATAGCATAATAAAAACCACAGTGATGTGGTTTTATTAGTTTTCTACCGGTTGTAGTATTCAACAATTAATGCTTCATTAATATCCGCATTTAATTCACTACGATCAGGGTATCTTACATAAGTACCGCTCATTTTTTTATCATCAAAGTTAACATATGCTGGTCTTTTTAAAACAGCTTCTAAGCTTTCTTTAATAGCTTTATGATCTAAAGATTCTTCTTTAACAGCTATAACATCACCAGGTTTAACTTGGAATGATGGAATGTTTACTTTTTTACCATTAACAGTAATATGACCATGGTTAACTACTTGACGAGCGCCTCTTCTAGTTCTAGCAAGTCCCATACGATAAACAATATTATCTAAACGACTTTCTAAAAGTTTAAGTAAGTTTTCACCAGTAACGCCTTTCATATGTTCAGCTTTATCAAAACATTTTTCAAATTGTTTTTCATTAAGGCCATACATAATTCTTACTTTTTGTTTTTCAGCAAGTTGAGTTCCGTATTCAGAAGCTTTTCTTTTACGGTCAGCGCCATGGATACCAGGAGCATAAGGACGACGTGCAAGTTCTTTACCATTTTCTAATACTGAGAAAGATAATCTACGAGCCTTCTTATAAACAGGTCCGGTATAACGTGCCATAAGGATTCTCCTTTCTATAATATTTGCAAAAGTACTTGTTTTAAGAATAAAATAGGGAGTTTATTTTTTACTTTTCATAAAGGCAGTCTTAATTACTAAGTATCCCTTAAGGGTTAAACACATTATTCTTTCTTAAAACCCTGCCACTTAATGCAATTTATATTATACACTAATTTATATAATAGTCAAATAATATTTATGATT
>CANQHM010000069.1 GCA_947623845.1 uncultured Bacilli bacterium
AGTGTTATTGCAACAGGTATGGTAAGCTTAGCAGTAATAGCTGGTGGAATTGTATTAGTAAGAAAAAATAAATTCAATAACTAATATATTCTAGTTAAAGTTCACATGAAAGTGTGAGCTTTTTTTCTTTGCTTAAATAATAAAAATTTCTTATGTAAAATTGCGTAAATTTTCATAGACAAACTACCTCTTTCTTGGTAGTATAAGTTTAATTGTTTTTTTGATGAAGGAGGTGACTTTGATATGGCAAAAACATTACCAGTTTTAATGCTTAAAGGCCTTATCATCCTCCCTAATCAAGATATTCGTTTAGAACTTAATAATGATTTAAGTAATGATATTATAAATCTTTCCTTAACCGACTTTGACGGGGAAGTATTAATTGCTTATCCTAAAGACCAATATGAAATTGATCCTGATGTTACCGATCTTCCTAATATTGCGGTTATCGCTAAAATAAAAAATAAACTTACTTTACCTAATGGAAATGTTCGATTAACTATTTTAGGAAAACAAAGAATAGGGATACAAAAATATAAAAGTTATGAACATAATAAAGATATCTTAATGGCTGATACCGTAGAGTTAGTGTCACCTTTAATTAAAGAAGTAGAAAGTGAAGCTTTAAGAAGAAAGTTATTAGAACTAATCAAAGAATTAATTAATGTTAATCCTAATATGTCAAATAGTATTTTAAATATTATTAAAAATATTAAAGACTTAGATAAATTTACCGATGTCATCGCGGCTTTTATGTTTTATGAAACGGATAAAAAAGTTAATTTCATGGAAGAAATAAATCCCATAACCAGAGCCGAAAAATTAATTAAAGAAATAAATGTGGAAATAAAAATTAATAAATTAGAAGAAGATATTGATTTATCTTTACAAGAAGAATTTGATAAAAATCAAAGAGATTATATTTTAAAAGAAAAACTAGAAAGTATTAAAAGAGAATTAGGGGAAGAAGATTCTAAAGATGATGAAATAGAAAGTTATACTAATAAGATTAATGCTTTAGATATTGATATTAAAACTAAGAATAAGTTATTAAAAGAAGTAAAGAAATTTGCAAATATGCAAGATAACTCCCCCGAATTATCAATGCTTAAAAACTATCTTGATTTAGTAGTAAATCTTCCTTGGAATAAAGAAAGTAAAACCGAAGAAGATTTAACAAAAATTAAAAAAAGACTTGATACCACCCATTATGGTTTAGAAAAAGTAAAACAAAGAATCTTAGAGTATGTAGCAGTACATAAAAGAAATCCCGAGATTAAAAGTCCAATTATTTGTTTAGTAGGTCCTCCGGGTGTTGGTAAAACCTCTCTAGCTATTTCTATCGCCTCTTCTCTAAAAAGAGAATTTTATAAAATTAGTGTCGGCGGACTTGCGGATAGTGCCGAACTTTTGGGTCATCGTAGAACTTATCTAGGTAGTAATCCTGGTAAGATTATTCAAGCTATAAGTAAATGTGAAGTAAATAACCCTTTAATTTTAATTGATGAAGTTGATAAAATGGTTAAGGATTATAAAGGGGACCCTGCTAGTGCTTTACTAGAAATCTTAGATCCTGAACAAAATAACTTATTTACGGATAACTTTGTTGAAGAACCATTCTCTTTGCATAACGTCTTATTTATCTTGACCGCCAACAACGAATATGATATACCTCCCGCTTTATATGATCGGTTAGAAGTAATTAATCTCCATAGTTACACGGAAATTGAAAAAATTGATATTGCCAAAAAATATTTAATCCCCACAATATATAAAGAACATAAAATTACTAAAAAAGATTTAGTAATTCCGGATGATGTTATTAAAGAAATTATAAATAATTATACTATTGAAGCGGGAGTAAGAAGTTTAAGTAGATGTCTTACTAATATTGTTCGTAAAGTTATATTAAATAATGATATTAATGATAATCATAAAGTTATTAAAGTTACTATTAATGATTTAAAAACCTACTTAGGTAATCCTCTTATCTATCCTAATAAAGTATTAAGTATCACACCGGGTTTAGTAAATGGACTTGCTGTTTCTTCTATTGGCGGGACAACTCTTCCTTTAGAAGCTGTTTATTATGAAGGTAAAGGAAATATTATTATGACTGGTAGTTTAGGGGAAGTAATGCAAGAAAGTATCTCCGTTGCTAAAAGTTATATTATCAGTCATAAAGATATGTTAAAAATAAATGATTATTATTTCCAAAGTAAAGATATTCATTTACATGCACCAGAGGGGGCTACGCCTAAAGATGGACCTAGTGCGGGGATTGCTATTACGACATCTCTAATTAGTTTAATTTTAAAAAAACAAGTTCCAAAAGATATTGCGATGACGGGAGAAATGACCTTAAGGGGTGACGTTCTACCAATTGGGGGGGTTAAAGAAAAACTAATCGGGGCGATTAATAACGATATTAAAAAAGTCTATATCCCTAAAGATAATGAACGTGACTTAGAAGATATTCCAAAGGAAATAAAAGATAAACTAGATATTGTTTTAATATCTAATTATGAAGAAATATATGAGGAGTTATTTAGTAATTAATATAACTCTTTTTTCATACACTTAACTAGAGGTGAAATGTATGAAAAGTATAATTCCTTATGAAAAGGAGATTAATTTTGAAACTAAAATAAGTGAAATTAGTAGTATTTCTTTAGAGTATGAAGCGGATGTAAAAGATGGGAATATTGAAGGTAATTTCTTTTTAGAAGGAGAATATAAAGTTCATGAAGTAAGTGTTAATAAAGAACCTTTTAAATTTAAATTACCCTTTGTTGTAGAATTAGGTCCGGATTTAGATCCTACTACGATTAAACATGATATTACCGATTTTACTTATGATATTAAAAATGATAATGTTTTAAAAGTTAATATTGATTTATTAGTAGAAGGAGAAGAAAAAGAAGTCGAAACAGAAGACCGAAAAGGAGAACTTATCGAAGATGATGACCCAGATGATGAAGAGGTTATGGCAAAAGATAATCCATCTATTGATGATATCCTAGATAACCTAGATTTACCTATCGAAGAAGCACCCCAAATAATTCCTGCCGAAGAAACCGCTAAATTAAAAGAAGAATATGAGGAAAAGGAAGATTCTCTTGATCCTAGTATCGTTCTTGATAATGCTTTAAATAATGAAGATACTTATGTTACTTATCATATTCATATTGTAAAAGAAGAAGAAACTCTAGAATCTATTGCTAAGTATGAGGGCGTTACAAAAGAAGCCTTAAGTGATTGTAATGATATTACCAACTTAGTACCTGGGGTTAAATTAATTATTCCAAGTAGTACTGATGAATAGTATTGATGTTTTAAAAAGTATTTATAAACCATATCGTTTTACCAAAAAAGGTCATACCACCATTATTGAATCAACCTCTGGTTCTTATGTTATAAAAGATAAGAAAAAAGATATTAAAAAGTTATATGCTTATTTAAAAAGTCGCCATATTGATGCTTTTCCTGAACTAATTGATGATACTAGAAGTGATGTTAATATGTACGAATATATTGAAGAAACGGCCATGCCTAAAGAAGAAAAACTTTATGATATGGCAAAAGTTATCGGAAACTTACATAGTAAAACTTATTACTATAAAGAAGTAAGTGAAGATACCTATAAAAAGATTTATGATAATATTAAAAGTAATATTACTTACTTAGATAATAGGTACGAAACTCTCTATCTTAATTCTTTAAATAATACTTATCCATCTCCTAGTGAATATCTATTCTTAAGACATTTTAATACTTTAAAAAATACTTTAAATAATCTTACTAAAGAATTAGATGATTGGTATAACTTAGTTAAAGATAAAAAAGAAGAACGGGTTGCTTTAATTCATAATAATTTAAAATTAGACCATTATTTAAAAAGTGATAAAGATTACTTAATTAGTTGGGAAAATTCTTGTTTTGATACCCCAGTATTAGATTTATATATTCTTTATAAAAATGAATTTATGACTCATAACTTTATCTCTTTCTTTAAAAAATATTTTGAAGTATTTAGTTTAACTAGAGAAGAAGAAAAGTTATTATATATCTTAATTAGTATTCCTCCTAATATAACTAATACTGGTAGTAATTATTCCAAAACCGAAGAAATAAGAAACTTACTAGATTATGTTTATAAAACTAAAGAAATAAAAGATGAACTTCTAAAAGAATAATAGTTCATCTTTTTAGTACGGCCATATTGCTCTATAGAGAAGAAAAAATAATAAAAATACTTCTATTAATAAAATAAATATATTGAATCTAAAAGGTAATATCAAAGTAATTAATGTTTGATAAAATATTAAAATACCTAATCCAAATATGGCAATAAAAGTAAATACTCCTGGTGGACGTCTTCTCATTATAGTCACCT
>CANQHM010000070.1 GCA_947623845.1 uncultured Bacilli bacterium
CGTTTAATTTTATAATTATATTCTTCCTCTTCTCTTTCTCTTTCAATTTTTAAAGTCTTAGTTTTTAACTCATATTCTTTATTTAATGTTTCCATCTTTGCTTTATATTCATCTTCTAAATTTCGGATTTTTTCTTCTAAATCTTTCGTAGAAATATCTTTTTCTTTTTCCAATTCCGCAATAGCTTCTTTACCAGCATTCATAACTAAAGTTAAATTTAATAACTCTTTATCAATATCATAAAGATTTTTTAGTTTTTCTTCTTCAGTTTGAATAGCTATTTCTAAATCTTTAAATTTATTAATTAATTCATTAGAAAAAATATTAGCATCAACATTCTTTTTCGTTTCTTCTACTGCAGCTTTAACTTTTCTTTCTTTTTCTTCCTCTGCAGGATTTGATTTAATTTTAGCAATATTCTTTTCCCTTTCTAATGCGGCATTTAAAGCATCAAGTATTTCTTGTTTAGTATTTTTTAAAGTTATTTCATCTTTTTTCATTTCCTACTTCTCCTTCAAATTTGAAATTATTATAGCATGTTCTATAAAGCATTGCAATTTTATTCTCCCCTAAAATTATAAATTTTCTTTAAATCCTCCATTATATTATACACCACTGGACATATCCTACTATTTTGAACAACTGTTAATAAACTATATAATCTTTCTTCTTTATTTGTATATGGGTATTCACAACAAGATGTTGGTAACATATCTTTAATTTGACAGATTTTATCTTCATTTAAAAATGGACAAGGATTTGCTACATAATTACCATACTTTTCTTTTAATTTAGTTTTCTTAATTTCGTTTATATCAAATTTATAATGCTTACAAATATTATCTAACTCTTCTTCAGTCATCGATATTCCTATTTTTTTACAGCAATTTCGACATTTACTACAATCTATACCTGTAAAATATTTCTCGTGTAATTCCTTAAATTGCTTATCTAATATCTTTTCATCTGCATGAATTTTTAAAAATGTTCTAAATCGATAGTTTTCGTCTATCTTTGTTTCATCAATTTCTTTTAATTTAATCATAAAACTCCTTCAAAAAAATTATCTACCTATATTATGCCTTATTATCATATTTTTTTCAAGTATTTAAAAAAGATACTATCTAGCATCTTCTTAAATTTTTTTAACTATCCTATAATTCTCTAGGATAGCCTGGCTTATACCTAACATCACTAAACCCATAAACTTTTTTACAATCATTACATATCAAAGCAATTTCATCTACCCCATAAATAAACTCCCCTTCCCCTTTTTCTATAATTATATTTTTACTATTACATTTAGGACAAAACACCCCATCTTCTTTATGAACATCTTCTTGTTTACAAAAATCTCTTATTATTTCATAACCATTACTATCATACTTAGGAACAAATTCATCCTTTAAAAATATTTTAATTCTCCCAAACATAAACTCTATCTTATCTATTTTCTTTTCTGTATGATAATGCCCACAATACCATTTATCGTAATCTATTACTTCTTCAATCTTATCTAAGAACTTTTCCGTCGATTTATCTACTTTAGATTGATCCAGTCCCGCCATAAATACTTCTATTGGCTCATATTTCAAAGGACAAGTATGAGTAAGAACCGCATCAAAATGTTTTCCTTTTACTTTATCAAAAATTTTATCCATCTCATCCTTATTTAATTGCTCATCTTTAAACCATTTAGCACCATATAATAATCTATATTCCTTATCTACTGAATAAGCACCTCCTATAACCAACACTTTTTTACCATCAATATCATATATTTCCCCATCTTTAGCAAATATCAAATTTGGATAATCTTTTTCTACAAACACTTTTCCTCCAAACATATCTACTTCTTCATAGGTATTTATGTTTTCCGGTCTTTCTTCGTGATTTCCTCTTACGCAAAACAGTTTAATTTTAAAATTATTCAAATATTTCTTATATCTTTCATCCTCATCATTAAGTAAATAATTTATCCCTGCATCTCCTAATACCATTAGCATATCATCTTTATTTTTAGGAATACTATAAAGTCGTCTAAAATCTCTATGAGTATCCCCCGTTATATATACCATTATTATTTTCCTTTCTTATTATATTTCTTTTTTAATTCCACTTTCTTTAATGGTTCCCACTTAATATATTCAAGCATTTTCTTATCATCCATATGCGTAAACTCTTGAGGATTATACTTTTCAAAATACCCTCCACACATAAATGGGATTACCCAAAAAGGAACAATTCCTATATCATCTTCACCTTTAAATGCTTCCTTAAGTACCTCTGCATCATATACTCGAATAGGTATATTATTTTTATGTAAAATATTAAAAATCCTTGCAACTTGTACTTTTCTTAAAAGTTTACTACCATCGATTGTTAAATAATACCCAACTTCATCTTTAACTACTTGTAAATTTACTCTTGCAAATGAGTGTCCTCTTATGATTTCCCAAGGATGCCCACCAGTTCTAGTTCTATCACTATACCATTTGGCAAATTCTTCACTACTATCTTCTTTTATTTCACTTAAACCCTCATCTCTGCCATCAGCATATTTTAAATACAACTCTTTACTAGAAAGATTACCTATTTCATACCCTATATCTTTATAAGCCATCGCAACGCATTCAAAATATTTAGAAGAAGTCATCTCTTTTATTCTATTTTCTATAGTATCACTTGCATTATCAATAAAATAATCAATTTCTTCTTGTGATATGGCACCAAGCAAATCCGTTTTTAATTCTGGAAACAAATCCCAATAATCTTTTCTTTTTATAACTCCAAATTTATTTTTATAAGAATAGTTCTCTTTTATATATTCATTATAAGTTCCATCTTTAAGTCTTTCTATAACATCTTTTACTTTAACAATCAAAAAATCTAGTAATTCTTGTAATTGCCCATTTTGAAATGTCCAACCTTCTTTATCCATATCAGCATTTATTACTAATTCGGAATTTATAGATATAGTTCGATAATTCTTATAGCGACTTGAAACCATTTCATACCAATATTCTTTATCTGGATAATCTTCATTAAACATATTGCGAAATTCTTTATAATTTTTAACAACTCCTGTTGCTTTTAAGTCCTGATAATCTCCATAATCTTTAATACTTCCTTTTTGGGCACTAAAATAAATTACTTTATATTCATCATCACCTAAAGGTTTAATCATATCAAATAGATTATACAAAGTATTTATTTTTTCTTTTACCTCTCTATCATAACCATGCGGATTCATATCTTGATAGTTATGAATACTCAATAAAGCATCTAATTTAGGAGCAGACATCATATTATACATCACCTTCCATTTATAAATAATAAACTTATAAATATATAATAACATAACTTTAAGCAAATTTCACTATTTTTTTAAAATTTATATTAATAATAAAAAAAGACCACTCTATTTAAAAAGTGATCTTTAAAATACTTATTCTATTCCCATACTCATAGTTTCTGGCAGCGTTGATCCTCCATCAATAACGAACTCTCCTGCTGTTAAATAACTTGATTCATCACTACCTAAGAATGCTGCTAACTCACCTAACTCTTCAATAGTTCCCATTCTCTTCATTGGTATCGCATTTGCAATGCTATCTAAGACACTTTGCGGATTTTCTGGATGACTTAACTTCGCCATATTGGTTACCATTGGCGTTAAAATGTACCCTGGTAATATTGCATTAACTCGAATATTTTGACTCACTAAATCTGCCGCTAATCCTTTGGTAAATCCAATTAAAGCCGCTTTCGTTGTGGCATAAGCACATTCCCCACTATCTGCAACCTTTGGACCAGTAACACTTGATAAATTAACTATACTACTTGGTTTATCGCCACCCATATATGGTAAAAATACTTTAGTAACATTCCAAGTTCCTTTAATATTAATATCGAAGTGAAAGTCTCTTACTTCATCACTCATATTAGGAAAAGTCTCTAATTTACATACCCCAGCATTATTTACTAATACATCAATATGTTTACAAACACTACCTACTTGTGTCGCGATTTCTTTTAATCTCTCTAAATCTCTAATATCCGCCTTGCATCCAATAACTTCATATCCATCTTTCTTTAAATCTTCTACAGTTTTATCAAGTTCATCACTATAATCAATAATAATGACCTTAGCTCCATACTTTAAGAATGTCTTAACAATTCCCAGCCCATTTCCCATGGCTCCACCCGTAACAACGGCAATCTTATTTTCTAATTTCATATCATTCCCTCTATTCTATTTTTATTGTACCAAATTTCTGACGAAAAGTCTTTAGTTTTTACTTAAAAATTATTGCAAAATAAAATGTGTTAGTTTA
>CANQHM010000071.1 GCA_947623845.1 uncultured Bacilli bacterium
ACAAAGAGAACATCCGTTAAGTAAAATAATATCAATTAATGCAATAATAAGAAAATTTATGTATATACTTATGGCTATAGTAAAAAGTGGAAAGTCATTTGACGAAGAAAAAGCAATAAGAGAAAGTTGCATAAGTTTTAGTTAATAATATCATTAAAGCTAGTTTAGTGAGTTAAGATTATAAAACATTTTATAGTTTTAATTCACTAAACTAGAAATAGATTAGTGATATTATGTGAAAGTGGAATTTGGTAAATTGTTCCATAGGACTTGATCTAGAGAGAAAGAATAACCAAGGCCAGTTTCATATAATGCCGTATTAAAGAGTTTAGGTAGATAACAAAAGATTATCAATACAGAATGAAATGAGAGGATAAGCATATATGAAAAACACATTGGCTAGTAGTCCACTTAATTATATATTTAAAATAATTAAGTTAACAAAAAAAAGCTGATGTTAACAATTTTCATTATACCTAAAAACAGAAAAAAACTAGAGAAAACTAGGATAAAAATCAAAAAAATAAAAAATTTATAAAGTTTTGTATAGAAAATACTTGACTTTATTATGAGAGAGGAATTTTAAATGAAAGAAAAATTAGAAGTAATTCGTAAAGAGGGCTTAGAAAAAATTACTAAGGCTAAAAGTATTGAAGAATTAGAAGAAGTAAGAAAAGACTTAACGGGTAAAAAAAGTGGATTAAGTGAAGTATTAAAATCTTTAGGAAGTATTGATCCTAACTTACGTAAAGAAGTAGGAATGCAAGCTACAGAAATTAAAAACTTTTTTGCGGATAAATTAAAAGAAAAAGAAAATGAACTAATATTAGCTAAAAGTGTTTTAGATAAACCTCTTGATTTAACTTTACCAGGAACTAAAGTTAGTGGGGGAGCATTACATCCTATTACGCAAATGTGTTATGACTTAAATGATGCCTTTTTATCTTTAGGATTTGAAGTATATAGCGAAGATGATATTAGTAGTGAGAAATTCGCTTTTGATAATTTAAACTTTGCTAAAGACCATCCCGCTAGACAATCTATGGATACTTTCTGGGTTTTAGGAACTGAAGAAAAACAAGGTAATGAACGTCTTTGTTTAAGACCCCATTTAACTGGTGGATCTGTAAGATACTTATTAAAACATGGCGCTCCAGCTAGATTCGTTTATCCTGGAAGAGTATATCGTAATGAAACAACAGATGCAAGACATGAAAGAGCATTCTTCCAATATGAAGCCTTAATTGTTGATAAAAATATATCATTTTCTTCTGGAATGGTAATGATTCAAACGATATTAGAAAAAGTTTTTGGTAAAAAAATTAATGTTAGGATGCGGGAGGGCTTCTTCCCATTTACTGAACCGGGTTATGAAATTGATATGGAATGCTTAGTATGTGGTGGTAAAGGATGTAAAGTATGTAATCACAATGGCTGGATTGAAGTAATGCCAGGAGGGGTAATTCATCCTAATGTCTTAAGAGCTGCTAATTTAGATCCAGAAGAATGGACGGGATTTTATATTAATATTGGATTAGATCGTCTAGTAATGATGCGCTATGGTGTGGATGATGTAAGGCTTTTCCACAGTGGCGATTTAAGATTTTTAAAACAATTTAAATAGGAGGAAGAGAAAGATGAAAGTATCACTTAATTGGATAAAAAAATATGTAGATTTACCGGCGAAATTAACGCCTAGTCAAATTGCTTATGATTTAACTTTAAGAACAGTAGAAGTAGAAAGCGTAGAAGATGTTAGTGCGAAATTTCATGATATAGTTGTTGGTAAAATCTTAGAAATTAAAAAACACCCTAATGCGGATTTATTAAAAGTTTGTATCGTGGATATCGGGGAAGATAAACCAGTTCAAATAGTATGTGGTGGTTCAAATTTATATGAAAATGAAATGGTTGTGGTATCTAAACCTGGAGCGGAAGTTTATTGGCACGGGGAAGGAGAACCCGTAGTTATTAAAGAAACTAAGATGCGGGGCGAAGACTCTTATGGCATGATTTGTGCAGCGAGTGAAGTATTCTTAGATAAGTTATTCCCTCCTAAAGATGACCATGAAATCGTTGATTTAAAAGGTATTGATTGTAAACCAGGAGATAGTATAGCTAAAATTACTTGTATGGAAGATACAGTTTTAGAAATTGATAATAAAAGTTTAACTAATCGTCCAGATTTATGGGGACATTATGGAATTGCAAGAGAGTTATCAGCTATTTATGATGTACCTTTAAAACCGCTTCCTAAAAGTAGTATTAGAAAAGATTTACCAAAATATCAAGTGGAAATTAAAGAACCTGAAAAATGTAATAGATATGTCGCTGTATTAATGGATGGGGTTTATGAAAAAGATTCACCTATGTGGATGAAAGCAGCTTTAATAAATGCGGGAATGCGTCCTATTAGTGCTATTGTAGATATTACAAACTATGTTATGATGGCCGTAGGGCAACCACTTCATGCTTTTGATAAAACTCATGTTGAGGGCGAAAAAATTGTGGTTCGTAATGCGAAAAAGAATGAAAAATTATTATTACTAGATCATAATACGATTGATTTAACGGAAGATGATTTAGTTATTGCCGATACAAATGAAGCCATGGCTTTAGCAGGTATTAGAGGAGGAGCAAAAGACTCTATTTTACCCGATACTAAAGGAATTGTTTTAGAAGTTGCGAACTTTACGGCGGGAACTATTAGAAAAACTGGTAAGAGATTTGATGAAAAAACAGATGCTTCTATTCGTTATGAAAAAAATATTGATACTGAAAGAGTAAATGATGGGGTAGCTTTAGCTTTAGATTTATTTAAAGAGTTATTCCCTGATTCTAAAGTAGTAGCTTATAATGATGTATATCCTATTCATACGGAAAATAGTGTTATTGATATATCTCAAGAATTCTTAGATGTTCGTTTAGGAAAAGTTTTAAGTAAAGAAACAATTCTAAAAGTGTTAACATCTTTAGGTTATAAAGTAACTTATAAAGATAATAATTATCATGTTGTAGTACCAATATGGCGTTCTACGGGTGATGTTTCTATTAAAGATGATGTTATGGGAGATATTGCTAGATTACTAAGTTTTGAATCTTTTGAAGCTAAACCATTACCAGTAAACTTTACGAGTGCCGTGCATCAAAATGATGTATTACTAGAAAGAAGATTAAGAGAATATTTAGCTTATCGTTGTGGATTTAATGAAATATTTACTTATCCATGGATTGATGATAAATATATTAAAGCGGCAAGAATTGATATAACGAAATCAATTAAATTAGCAACACCTCCCGCACCAGAACTAGCTATTTTACGGAGTTCTTTAGTGCCTGGGATGTTAGAAGCGATTGCCAAAAATTTAAGATATTATGATAACTTTAAAATGTTTGAAATGGCACAAACTTATGAAGTAGGAGAGTACCATGAATCAACGGAAGATGAAACTTTACCAATTCATAAAAAGTTATTAACAGGTTCTATTGTTGGTAAAGATGCATCAAGTATATTCTATGAAGTAAAAGGGGTTATTGAAGAAATGGCTTCGTATAATCATATGGGTAAGTTAGAGTTTGTAAAAGGTGATAAACCATCTTGGGCGGATGTTAATGCCTACTTAAATATTACTTGTAATGGTAAAGTTATTGGAAAGATGGGCTTATTATCTGTGGCTAGTATGAGTGAAGCGAAGATTAAAAGAACTAATGTCGCCTTATTTGAATTAAATGTTAATAGTTTAGAACCTTTAGCTTCTAGAACTAATGAATTTAAACATTTACCAGAACTTCCTTTAGTTGAAAAAGATTTGTCTTTATTAGTAGATGAAACTGTTACTTGGGAAGAAATTGCAAGTACGATAAAAAATAAAGTTAAAGAATTAGAATTTATTGAAGAATATCGTGGTAACCAAGTACCTGATGGTAAGAAATCAATAATGCTTCGAGTTAAAATTGGTAATGATACGACCACAATGACAGCAGAAGAAATTACGAAAGTAATGGATGGTTTAATTAAATCATTAAATAAACGTTGTGGAGCGGTCTTAAGAGAAGAATAAAACTTTAAAAGTGCAAAAACTTTTAAAGTTTTTTTATATAACAAAAAAGAGCAAACGCTCTTTAAATTCTAAAATGGTCGAGAAGACAGGATTTGAACCTGCAACCCCTTGGTCCCAAACCAAGTGCACTACCAAATTGTGCTACTTC
>CANQHM010000072.1 GCA_947623845.1 uncultured Bacilli bacterium
GGTAATGATGGTAATGATAAACAATATAGTTACTATCCTCGTTCAATCGTAACAGTATCTGATCGTACTTGGAGTGGGCAATTAGTTAATTGGTACAAGGATGAAGAAACTGCTCGTTATAATGACGGAATTCATGTTATAGCAGATAAAAGTTATTATACCGATGCAACTAACTCTTTTAGTTTACATGGTATTGTAGAAAATGAAGAAAGTGAAGCTACATTAATTATAAAAAATAATATAGCAACACAAAGAGGTGGAGGAATTTTTACTAATAATTTAATTATTATTGGCGAAGATGAAGATATTTCTTTGACTGTTTCTAAAGAATTTAGAAAGTTTTCTAATGTAGATGATCAAAGAGTATTAGTAAACTTAGTAAGAGTTGATGCTGATGGTAAAAAGGTAATTCTTGATAAAAATGTAGAATTAAATAAAGATAATAGTTTTACACATACATTTGTAGATTTACCATCTAAATATTTAGCAGCAGATGGTTCTGTTAAAGAATATAAATATGAAGTAGAGGAAGTAGATAAAACTTATTTAGTAGAAGAAGAATCTGGTTGTACTAAAGATGATGATGGTAATTATACTTGTAAGATTGTTAACGAATATGTTGAACCTACAGAACATACTTTAGAAATAGAAAAAACTATATCAGGTAATACACCTAAAGTTGAAGAAGAATTTACATTTGAATTAAAAACTGAAAATGAAGAGGGTTTAAAATTACCAAATAATACCCAAATAACAATTAAGGGTAGTGGTCGTAGTAGTTTTGATAAAATTACTTTTCTAAAAGCTGGTACTTATACATTTACGATAAAAGAATTAATAGGTGATAATAGTAATTATAAGTATGATCTAAGTACTTATATAATTCAAATTGTTGTTGTCGAAAAAGATGGTAAATTATCTATAGAATCAGTAAATATTACTAGAGATGGCGAAGAAACCGAAAAAATAATTTTTGAAAATGTTTATATTTCTACTACTTTAGAAACAGAAATAGAAAAACAAGTAGAAGGTAATCCTCCTAGCGATTCAGAGTTTAATTTTGAATTAAATGCCGAAGAACAAGAAGGATTAGTCTTACCTGATGAAACTACTGTTTCAATTACTGGTTCTGGTACTGCAACATTTGGTGAAGTAACATTTACTGAAGCTGGTACTTATACATTTACAGTTCAAGAACTTTTAGGTGAAGATAAACAATATACTTATGATAGTAGTTTATGGACAATTACAGTTGAAGTAGAAAAAAATGAAAAAGGAGCTTTAAAAATTAAATCAGTCATTTATAATAAAAATGATGAAATAAAAGATAATATTGTCTTTAAAAATACTTATAATCCAACAATACCATCAGTTCCAGATTTAGGTGATAATATTTCTTATTATATTAATATCTTAATAACTTCAGGATGTCTACTATTTGGAGCAGTATGGGCATTAAGGAAAAGATTTGAATAAATTTTAAAATTCTTTTTCAAAAATATAGAAAATGGAAGTTTATAGAATTTCCATTTTTTATATTTCAAAAATGTAAAAAAGATAGGTTAATTAATGTAAAATATTGTGTATACCATATTATTGCTAAAAATGTAATTTTATAATATAATTAATAAGCGAGGTGGACTTATATGAAACTAGATAATAAAGGTTGGGGGTTAACCGAAATGATTGTTATCTGTTGTGGGTTAGTCTTTTGCTTATTAATTGCTATTTACTATATTAATTCTTTAAATGGATCATTAGATAAAGAAAAAGGAAAACCTACAGATATGCAAGAAGATAAAGAAAATAACGGACCTACTGATTTAACTGGGGATAATCAAAGTGATGGACCAGTAGATTTTGATAATAATCCTCCTACTACCACTCCTGATACTACTAAGTATGAAGATTATTTAATAACTATTCAAAAAGATGCTATTACTTATGCTCTAGATTTAAATGTTAGTGATGATGTAAGAACTTTTGTGATACCATTAACTGATTTAATTACAGGGGGATATTCTAAATCTTTAGAAGATTGTGATGGTCGAGTAGAAGTAAATAAAAATTATGATGAATATAGTGCTGCCGCCTATATCACTTGTAGTAATTTTAGTAATGAGAGGTAAATAATGAAACAAATGCGTACAATATCTATTCTATGGGGGTCTTTGTTAGTTATTGCTCTAGGAGTGTTAACATTTATTGGATTTCAAATTAAAGAACGAGATCTAGATTATAAAGAACTCGAAGAAACCCTTACCGATGGCGCTGAAAAATATGTGGAAGCTTATTCTACTTATCCTAAAGGGGAAGATAAGTTAAAAATTTCTTTCGAAGATTTAATTAAGTATGATATAATAGATAAGAGTAAACTAGATAAGAAAAAATGTAGCGATGCTTATGTCTTAGTTTATCAAAAAGATTTGGTTTATCATTTTGATAGTTATCTAAAATGTCAAAATTATACTACTAAAAATTATAAATAAAATTCTTGAGTTTCAAGAATTTTTGTATCGTTAAAGAAGGAGTATTTATGGCCATAACTAAAGAAGAATTAGCAAAAGAACATAAAATATTAAAGGGAGTTTTAAAAAAGATTAATACCAAATTAGAAGAATCGGGTTTAAAACTTGATGTTGAAGAAGAAAAAAGACAAGAATTTTTAAAGTATGCTTGGGAAAATAGAAATACGATGGATAGTGGAGAACTGGCTTCTTTAAATAGTACTAATTCCTTAGAAGAAAAACGGTTTAAAGATGAATATGAATACTTTAAAAAATTAAATAGGATTAAAAAGAATCCTTATTTTGCTTCCCTTCTTTTTAAAGAAGATGATGGAACAAAACATGTTATATATATTGGACTTACTTATCTTAAAGATAAACTTTTAAATAATATTATCTATGACTGGCGCGCTCCAATATCTAGTATGTATTATGATTATGAAGTTGGACCTGCTTCTTATACTGCTCCTGGGGGAGTAGTAAAAGGGGAACTTACTCGTAAAAGACAATATAAAATTATAGATGGGAAATTAGTAAGATTATTTGATAATGACTTAAATATTAATGATGATATGTTACAAGAAGTTTTAGCTAATGAAAGTAGCGATAAAATGAAAAATATCGTTAATACTATTCAACAAGAACAAAACTCTGTAATCCGTAATGTTAAAGATAAAAACTTAATTGTTTCGGGAATTGCGGGTTCAGGTAAAACTTCCGTAGCTCTTCATCGTATCGCTTTTTTACTTTATAAAATTCCTAACTTAAATAGTTCGAATGTTTTAATCTTTAGTCCTAACCAAATTTTTACGGAATATATTTCGAATGTCTTACCAGAACTAGGAGAAGATAATACCTTACAAACTACTTTCCAGGATTATTTAATTAATAGTATCACTGGTTATACAAGTGTTGAATCTTTCTTAAGTTTTATCAGTCGATACTATCAAGGAGAAAACCCTAATCCCGAATTAACCACTTATAAACAAAGTGATGCCATAATTAAAGATTTAGATGACTTTGCTGCTTGGTTTTCTTCTAATGCTAAATTTAAAAAAGGTTTTGTGGAAGGAGATATTCATGAACACTCTGCTGCAGAATTAAATGACTTACTTTTAAAAAGATATAATAAACTTCCTTACTTTGAAAGATTAGATACTATTGCGGAGAAATTATGCGAAGCTGATTATAAGGGGAAGAAAACCAAACTTAAAACTTATCAAAAACTTCTTCGGGAAGCTTTGGGTATCAACCTAGATATTAAAAATATTTTTGTTCTCTTCTTTAAAAGTAAATTTGCAAAATTAAAGTTAAGTGAACAAGAAACTAAAGAATTTTTACATAATAAAGAAATAAAATATGAAGATGCTTTAGTCTATGTTTATTTAAAAGGTTTACTAGCGGGCTTTAATTATGAAAGATATATTGAACAAGTGGTTATTGATGAAGCGCAAGATTATAACAAATTACAATATCTAATTATTAGTAAAATATTTAAAAGAAGTAACTTTACTATTTTAGGGGATGTTAATCAAACTAT
>CANQHM010000073.1 GCA_947623845.1 uncultured Bacilli bacterium
AAATTAAAACATCACAAAGCCTTATAAATACTGGACGAAATGATGTTTTTTTATTATTTCAACTGTCAAACTCGGGATTTAACTTTGTATATACTTCATTCATAAAATCACTTCATATGTATTATAACAAAATATCTGTAATTAAAAAATAATATTTTATGGTATAATAACTAATTAAGGAAGTGGCACTATGATAAAAAATATTAACCTTATTAATTACGACTATGAAAAGTTTAGACAGATTACCCAAGATGAAAAGCTAAAAGAAATTAATGAAGAACTAAAAAATAGTTTGTTAAAATTAAAAGAAGTAAGTGCAGAATTACAAAATACCTTAAATGCTTATTGTAATAAATTTGGTCATAATTATGCTTATAAAGAAATTGATTATACTTGGGCTTATAAATTTTTAGGAAAAAAGGGAAAAAATATGGGAAAAGTTACTTGTAAAACTTGTACTACTTGCGGGCTTACAGTTAATGATAAAGTTACTAATGCTAGATTAATTCCTAATGAAGCTTATGAATTTTCTGTAGATGAAGATCATAGAACTGTGAAAAGTATTTTAGAAGATTTTAATTTCTATAGTTTTTATGTTGATTATTTAAATATGTTAAAAGATAATTTACAAAAATCTTATGGTACAGAAATTAATATTATTGCGGAAGATTTTCAAGAATACTATCAAAAAAGATTAGAGGAAGAACTAGAAAAAAATAAAGATTTAGAACTTAAGTTAGATAGAAAAGAACCTATTCATCATAAAATTCATTTAGAACCATTTACAAGAATTGAAGGTACAGTATCTTCTTATAATCGTTTTTTACAAGGAAGAGCACCTCACAAATAATTATTTTATAAAACCATTTTCTACTAATTTGGTTTCACTAACGGAGATAAAAGCACTTTTATCAATTTCTTTTATTTTAGTCATTAAGTTTTTTAACTCTTTATTGTTAGTTTCAATATATAAAACTTTATTTTTAAGTCCGTCATAAGAATCGGTAGCACTAACTACGGTAACGGCATAACCACAGTTTCTTAAAATATCTAAGTTTTTTTTAGTTGCTTTGGTAGTGATTACTTGAACATTTACAGTACCTTTAATAACATACTTACTAAGAATAGACCCAATATAAGTACCAGTGGCATAACCTAGGGAATAAAAACAGGGGATTAAAAAAGTATCGATATGAGTAGTTAAGGCTTCCCGAGCAGCATAATACCAAATTAAGACCTCAAAAAAAGCAATTATCATCGAAATAAAGGATTTACCTTTAACCAAGATAATTGTTCTTATTGTTCCTAAAGAAACATCTAAAAGACGTGCAAAGAAGATTTTAAGACACATAAATGCCATAAGAATTACCCCTATCCTAGAGCATTTTTTATAATGGCAATTAACACAATTACTAGTAATATTACCACAATAATTAATGCTTTATTATTCTTATTACTAGTATTATCCTCCTCATCTTTTTTATACATATTACTATTTTTATTTAATTCATTTAAACGACGAGCGTAGGGATTTAAAGCTCCATTCATTTTTTTACGTTCAGCCATTTGGTCTTTACTAATTAATCTACCACAATTAGGACAGTAAGCATCATTAGTACCTAAAGCGTGGCCACAAAATTCACATCTCATCTTCATACTCCTCTATAAATGTTTTACTCTTATGGGGTTCATCCCGTAATAAATCTAAATAATCTTGTTGACGTAGGGCTTCATATAAACATATGGCAACACTGTTAGAAAGATTTAAGGCCCTAACATTATCGGTCATGGGGATGCGGGCACACCGATCGATATATGGTTTTAATATTTTACGAGGAATTCCCGTGCTTTCTTTACCAAAGAATAAATAGATATTCGCATCTTTATTACTAAAGTCAAAAGAGGAATGAGGTTTATGACCATACCGCGTAAAGAAATAGTATTCACCTTTGTTCTTTGCAAAAAAGTCATCAATATTTTCATACACTGTATATTCACATTTATCAATATAATTTACCCCACTACGTTTAATAGATGCTTCATCTAAGCTAAAACCTAAAGGCTTAATCAAATGTAACTTCGTATGAGTGGCGACACAAGTTCGCATAATATTACCCGTATTACCAGGAATTTCTGGTTCAAATAAAACAATATTTAACATTATAACCTCCTACTAAAAAAAGACTTTATCTACTAAAGTCTTTAATATCTAATAAATGTTCAAAGTCGGCAGCTTCCATTAACTGATTATCACGGCGTGTAACAATATTATCAACACCTACTTCACCATTTTCAACATAAACAATCGTTGGTACTTTAGTTATCTTAGTATCTTCTAAATGTAACTTAGTATTTAACTGATCAATATAATTAGTTTTATCTTTGATACTAGTAACATTAATATAATAGAACTCATCATTTAATTTATAATCATCAATTAAAGTTTTTAACTTCTTTTCCATATTATATATTTCTTCTTCACCAGTATAACTAATATAAATAAAGTAATTATCAGGAGCTTCCGCAAATATTTCTTCTACATTATCTAAACCTGTAATCTCATTATTAATAGTTTTAGTTTCTACTAAGTAAGACGTACTAATCTTCTTTTCATTAAATACTTTAACCCACCGATAAGCATATAAACATAATAAGCCACATCCTACAACGACGGCAGTTGCTACAACATAGTTTTTGAAAGGAATAGAATTATCCTTTTTCTTTCTAGGCATATAATCAACTCTTTCTATCTTTTATTACTTATATCATACCATAATAAGTATAGTTTGTAAAATTAAATTTATAATAAAAATGGTGGAATTTTATGAAATTTGTCAAAATTTTTCTAATTTATAGTATCTTAGGTTATATTTTAGAAACATTAGGTACTGTTTATTATGATAAACCATTTAATAGTGGTGTGTTAAAGGGACCATTTACCATTATTTATGGAATAGCGATATTAATTATTTTAGGATTAAATCAAATTACAAAGAAGATTAAAGATAAGAAAAAACAAAAGATTATTTATTTTATTTTAATTACGATTATATTAAGTTTATTAGAATATAGTGCAGGAGTGTTAATATATAAGACGACAGGGAAAATATACTGGGATTATGATAAGTTACCATTTTGTTTTAATCATTATGTTTCGTTATTTACCTCTCTTTTATTTGGATTAGGAGCAACGATTACGAACTATTATATCGCCCCAAAAATAAATAAAACTATTGATAAAATTCCTAACTATGTTATTTTCTTTTTACTACTTACTTTAATTATTGATATAGTAAAATATTTGGCTATCTAGGTTAAATACCTAAAACAAATAACTACTACAACATACTATATGATTAGGAGGTTTAAAGTATGTTATTTGAAATAGATAACGATGGTTATGATATTGATTTTTTACTTAATGGTGTAACTAACCCTAGTCCCAAAATGATGGATGGTGAAAGTCCTAAAATATTCCCCGCAAATGAAGGTTTTATACGTGGTAATATGTATGTTAATGAATATAAACCCTATAAAAATTATACTCCAATGCGTTTAAAAGGGCGGAATGAAAGAGAGATGCTATTATTACGGATATATGAACTTGATTTTGCTATTAATGATTTTAACTTGTATTTGGACTTACATCCTAATGATACACGGATTTATGAAGAATTTAAAAGATGTGTTAAAGAATCTAAAAAACTTAAAAGTGAATATGAAGAAATGTATGGACCACTTTGTTTAACAGAAGACGATTATAAGAATTACAAATGGGAGGAAAATCCTTGGCCTTGGGATAAGATGGGAGGTAGTATGTATGTATAAATACGAAAAGAAACTTGCCTACCCTGTTAATTTGACGAAAAAAGATTTAAGAATGGCAAAACTTGTAATTACACAACTTGGTGGTTATGCAGGAGAACTTGGAGCAGCATTAAGATACTTTTCACAAAAATTTACCATGCCAGATGAATATGGAAAATCCGTTTTAAATGATATTGCTTGTGAAGAA
>CANQHM010000074.1 GCA_947623845.1 uncultured Bacilli bacterium
AATAAAATTCTTTTTCTTATAATATTTTAAATAATCTACTAACCCTTTAGAGTTACTCTTTCCTTTCTCCCCATTTAGTAATTCATTAATTGTTAGCTCTAATTCTTTACATATACTATCAAACAATCCTACATCAGGTATTGCTCTACCTCTTTCCCAATTACTCACCGCTTTATTAGTAACTCCTAACCTATCTGCTAATTGTTGTTGGGTTAAATGTTTATTCATTCTTTGAGTTGCAATAATCTTTCCTATTTTTTCTGGATTCATACTTATCTTCTCCTTTATTGATATCATTATATAATATAAAAATTAAAATAGATATCTATACTAAATAGACTTCAATTTTTAAGTAGGCAATAAACCCTTTTTATGTTATTATACTTATAGACAAAAGAGTTTATATGTTTAATATTACTTCGCGTAATTTACAAGTTATATATAAAGAGGTGTTGTAATGGAAAAAAATAAAAAAATTGATATTAAAAATTTAACTAAAAATGCTGTTAACTTTTCTAAACAAAAGTATAACGAAGCTAAAAAATTTACCAGTGACATTGCTGTTCCTAAAATTAAAGAAACAACTTTAGCAACTAAGGAAAATATTTCAAATACTGTATCTAAAGTATCTGATAAAATTAAAACCAACATAACTGAAGAACAAATGGAAGAAATCTTAAATACTCTCTATATAAAATCAGTTGATGGTATTCCTAAAGTAAGTCTTCCTGTTGATGATTTAGTAAAAGATTATCTATCTAAAAATGATAATGTTGAAAAAGCTGTTAAATCTCTAATAAATAATTCTACTATTAAATGTGGAACTTCAGGATTTCTAACTTCATTTGGTGGTTTAGCTTCTATAGTAGCAACCCTACCCGCTAATATTACTAGTGTTATGTATGTTCAATTAAGAATGTGTTGTGCTATTGCTAAAATGGGCGGTTATGATATTCACTCTGATCAAGTTCAAACTCTAATATTTGCCTGTTTAACTGGGGAAGCTGCTTCGGAAATATTAAAAAATTCTGGTATTAAATTCATCAATAAAATTGGTACTGCTATGGTTAAAAAAATTCCTTTTGAAACTATAAAAAAGATTAATCAAAAAGTAGGATTTAGATTTATAACTAAATTTGGTGAAACTGGAATAATCAATCTAGGTAAAGTAATCCCCGTTGTTGGTGGCTTTGTAGGTGGCGGAATTGATATAGCAAGTACAAGAGTTATAGGTAAAAATGCTTATAATATATTTGTTAAAGGAACAATGCCATCTAATGAAGAAATTGAAGATACTTTAGTTACAGAAGCAGATTATAAAGAAATAGATGATATTGATACTAAAACTTTAAATGAAGCTTTAAAAGATAAAGATATAAACACTATTTCACAAGAGTAAACTATCCTATAAAGTTTACTCTTTTTATGTTATTATTTTATTGGTGGTATTATGAAATACGATAATGTAACTTTTGAAAATATAATTTTTAAAGGAAATGATAATGATTATAAAAAGTGTACATTTAAGAGTGTTGATTTTTCTAATTGTGATCTATCTAATACTTATTTTGAACAATGTACTTTCCTAAATTGTGATTTTTCTAATTCTATATCTTCAAAATATATAAATAAAGGTAATAAATATCTTAATTCTAATTTTATTGGTACTAGTATGATTGAAAATCACTTAGAAAACGTTTCTTTTAAAGAATGTAAACTTAAATATAGTAATTTTTCGGAAAGTATTTTAGATAAAGTAAGTTTTAATGATTGTGATATGGAAGAAAGTATTTTTATTAGATTAAATAAAATTAACAAAGTATCATTTAATAATTGTTCTTTAGTTAAAGCAGATTTCTGTGAAACTAAATTAAATAAACTTGACTTTCGCTCTTGTAATATAGATGGTATCATAGTTACTATTGAAAATTTAAAAGGTTTAATTGTTACTAGTTATCAAGCATCTTCTTTTGCTAAATTATTAGGATTAGAAATTAAAGATTAAAGGATTATTTATGAAAGAAAAAGTATATACCTTTTTAAGAACCATTCCCCAAGGTAAAGTTGTAACTTACGGTGATATCGCCGAATATTTAGGTAATAAAAAACTCGCAAGAGTGATCGGTAACATTCTTCATAATAATCCTGATGAATTTTTAAATCCTTGTTATAAAGTTGTAGATAGTAAAGGAAATTTATCTAAACATTTTGCTTTTGGAGGTATAGAAAAACAAAAAGAAAAATTAGAACAAGATGGTATTGTTGTTACTAATTATCAAGTTGATTTAACCAAATATCGAATGTTATAATATGAATAGGTGATAAACATGTATAATTATGATTTTACAAAAGATAACGAATCAATAGTGAATGAACAAGTTAATGTTAATATTAAAGTTAATGATACTTATTACAAAACTAATTTTGTCTTAACTGAAAAAAATCTTCTAATATTTTTTGATATTAATAAAGGTGATCCCATATGGGGTAAAGGAACTACTCCTCTCCCTACACTCTACCCTTTATTTACTATTCCTCTAGATAAAATTAAATACGATGTAAAAGAAGATAACTTATACTTAATCATCAATAATGAATTAGTTAATTGTTATGATTTTAATTTAAAAGAATTTTTACATAATTAAGTTTATTTTTTAAGTTAAATAATTTATAATAGTCTTAGAAAGGAGTAAAACTCATGAAAAAACTTAGTAGAATATTTTTATGTTTCATAGCAATTCTTTTAGTTACGGGATGTGGTACTGAAGATAAAGAACAAAAACTTGTATGTACTACTACCGAAAAAGAAGAAGGAATGGATATTTTAGAAACCATTTCTATGACTTATAAAAACAATAAATTAAATCATATGACTATGGAGGTTAATACGAAAATTACTGATCCCGATATTCAAAATAATTGGGAGCTATTTATAGAAACTATGGATAAACAAAATGAAGAATTTACCAAAGATGGTATTAGCCTAACCATAGATAATAACAAAGAAACTTATGAATATAAAACTACTCTAGATATTGATATTGAAAAAGCAAGTGAAGAAGATTTAGATGAACAAGGATTTAGTGGTTTAAAAGATGATGATAGTACTTTAGAAAGTTCTAAAGAAGCAGCTGAAAAAGACGGCGCTACTTGTGAAGTAAAATAAATTAATTTAGCAGGTCATACGGCTTGCTTTTTTAAATATTTGAAACTTTTTAATAAAAAATACCCACTATAATAGTATAAGCGAGGTTTAATATGCAAAAGAAATTAAAATTTATTTTAATATTTATAAGTGTTGTTTTTGGGATTGTATGTTTAGATACTATAACCGCATTAGTTTTTAATAACTCTCCTCTTCTTAAAATAAGAGAAAAATTAAGCGACGATAGTTATGTGGATAAAGGCTTAGTTATCAACACTTATAATTGTAATAATAAAAAGAAAACTTTATTTAAATGGGTAAAGTATAGCTGCCCTGTTACACCTACCATCCAATATAAAAAAGTCGCTTTAAATGATAATATCTCTTTAAACATTCCACCTACTTGGGAAATAACTAATCCTAACAAAGAAGAATTTAATATCTACCCAAATAGCGATAATAAAAATTCTTATATTTATATCAAGATGGATAAAAATATTGGCGTTTGTGGAACTGGTGTTACATTTGAAGAATTAATTTTAAACAATGGTAAAAAAGCAACTATTGCTTATTCTAATCAAACTAACCATTGGGAATGGATAATTATTAATACAGAAGATAAAGATATATTATTTGCTAACCACGGTCTTAGTAATCAAGATCTAGAACCAAGTATAGAAATTATAAAAGATATTACTTTAGCTAGATTATATACTAAAAATATTTATCAACAAGAAGCTCACTTTGTTACAATTCACAGCTAAAAATTAAATAACGCAAAGTAGACTAAGCAAAAAACTTAGTTTATTTTTATTTCTT
>CANQHM010000075.1 GCA_947623845.1 uncultured Bacilli bacterium
TATTTCATAACCTGTTACTTTAATATTCTTTTCTTGATCTTCTAATATTTTAAGTTCACAATCATTACTTTCTTCTACTTTTACTTCATAACCACCATTTATAATACTTATTACCACATGATAACATTCCATAGATTCTCTATTTAATGGGTTTATCACTCTTTTATCATTACTAGTTTCATCATCCATATCAATATAACCATCATCAATTAGTTTAGCTAAAGAAATAGTTGTATCTTCCGTTATATTATTATCTGTCGCCCACTCTGTAGCTTTCGTACTTATTTGTTTAATCTTATTATCATATTGATTCTTTTTTAAAGTTTCGGTAACTCCTAAATAAGCTGGAACAGCCATTAAAATAATTACACTTAATATTACAATAACGGCGATGACTTCGGTTAAAGTAAAACCATTCTTCTTCATATTATCAACTACTCTCTTATAGTAAGTATACCACAAAAAAAGTGTTATTCAAACACTATTTTTTCATCTTAAAATCACACTTATGTTTAATAATATTATCTACTTCATTTACAACTTTTCTTGAAGGATAATTAATCGCATAATCATTAAAATTATTAAATATCAACTCTTCTTTTAATGAAAAATCTTTAAATAAGGGACTTTTATAATAGAAGTTTTCATGTTTCATACTAAATCACCTATCTTTAGTATGTATTACTTCTTCTTTTTTATACTATAACAAGTCTTTAAATTCTTTTTCGTTACTTATTTTTACTACTTCATGGGTTTTAACGGCTTCATAAATTAATTCTTTATAAGGTATTAATTCTTCGTACTCCCCACATTTTTCTTTGGTCGGATTTATCACGGGATGCTTTGGTACAAAAATTGTACAACAATCTTCATAAGGTAAGATACTCGTTTCATAAGTATTAATTTTCTTCGCTAAATCAATAATTTCTAATTTATCAAAACAAGCAACTGGTCTTATAACCGGCATAGTCACAACTTCATTAATCGCATTCATACTCGTTAAGGTCTGACTTGCCACTTGGCCAATACTTTCCCCATTAATTAACACTTTACAATGATTTTGGGAAGCAACAATCGCACTAATTCGATACATCATTCTTCGTAATATCGTTATTAAATATTCATTAGGAATATTTTTATAAATAGCTTCTTGAATTTTAGTTAAATTAATAACATGCACTTTCATTTCCCCATTATAAGTTTTTAAAATTTTAGCTAAACTTAAAACTTTTTCTTTGGCTTCCTTACTAGTATGAGGTGGACTCTCAAAATAAATACACTCTAGTTTAATTCCCCTCTTCATAGCAAGATATCCACTTACTGGCGAATCAATTCCCCCAGATAACATTAATAATCCTTTACCAAGAGTTCCTACTGGATAACCTCCTAAACCAGCTATTCTATCAAAATAAATGTATATAGCATCTTTTCTTACCTCAATATTTATGGTAACTTCAGGATTACTTACATCAACTTTAATATCCTTTTTATTTTTAAGAATCACCGCCCCCATTTCTTTACTAATTTCCATTGAGGTCTTAGGGTAATCCTTATCACTTCTTTTAGTTACGACTTTAAAAGTTTTGAATTCTTTGCCTTTAATTAACTCTTTTATTGTCTCTTTTAAATTTTCATAATCGGTATTAATTTTATAAGCTATTACTAATTCATGAATTCCAAAAACATTTCTAACTTTATTAATCGTCTTATCAAAATCCGTACTTATGATAAACATTCTTCCTTTATCAAAATATACTTTTTCTGCCTCATCTAAAACATTCACAATATTTTCTTTTAATTTCTTTAAAAATAACCCAATATTATCTTTCTTTGTGGATAACTCGCCATATTTTAACATTATTAACTTTTCCATAAACCCTACCACCTTTCTACAAGAAAAAGAAGTATTACACTTCTTGAATTACTGCAATAATCATTGGTTTACACTCGGTTTCACTAAATAAGTATTTACCTAATTCTTCTCTTATTTCTAATTTAATATTATTATAATCAACATAATTAGGAGTAATATTTCTTTCAATGATTTCTAAACTAATCTTTTTAATATTATTTATTATTTCTCCAGAATCTTTAACATAGATAAATCCTCTCGTCGTAATCTCTGGACCGACTAAAATGTTTTTCGTCTTCTTACTTAAAGTAGCACTAACTAAAACAATTCCGTTTTCTCCTAGCATTTCACGGTCTTTAATAACTAAATCTCCTACATCATCATTACTTTTACCATCGATTAAGACATCATCAATATGGACTTTTTCGGTATTTTTCGTAAGTACTCCATCTACAAACTCGATGACTTCCCCATTTTGTCTTAATATTACATTATCATGTGCCATTCCTAAAGATTCTGCTAATAAGCCATTATTAACCATATATCTATATTCTCCTTTAACAGGAATATAGTATTTTGGTTCTACTAATTTTACCATTAACATTAAGTCTTCCGAAGAAGCATGATGTAATATTTCTTTATCTTTTGGAATACTTACAATATCACATCCAAACATTGCTAGTTCGTTTTCTAGTTTTACTAGAGTCTTTTCAGTTGAATCATATCGTGGTTCAGCAAATAACACGGTATCCGTTTTCTTAAGCTTAATAAATTTATCATAATTATTTAAAATTTTACTAATATTAGCATAAGGTGTTTCTTTGTCATCGGCAATTAACAAAATAGTATCTTTATTATCAATATTCGATAAATCACCTAACATATTCGGATCAAAATCTAAGTAACCTTCTTTTTTACTAATATTAATAATATTTTGTAATTGATGTCCCATTAAAACAATCTTGCGATTAGTTCCTTCCGCCGCTTTAAATATTTCTTGAATCGTATATAAATGATTTGGTAACACTAAGCATAATAAACGATTAGGGTGATGAATTAACGTATCTTTAAAAAAGTTCGTTAATCTATGATGCGGAGAAGTATGCCCCACTCTTTCACTAAATGTTGATTCACTAAGTAATGCTAAAACTCCTTGTTTACCAACATAAGCAATTTTCCCTAAATCCATACCATATGAACCTTTCATTGTTGGATCAATGATAAAATCACCGGTATAACAAACCGCTCCATCTTTCGTATTAACAACATACATTACGGCATCCGGACAAGAGTGACTGACGCTTATTGGGAAGATACTAACGGACCCAAAACTAATTTTCCGATGTGGTGTAATTTCCACAATATTTTCTTCTTTAACCCCAGACTCTAATAACATATATTTGGTAAATTTCGTCGCATATACTTTAAGTTTAGGAATAGAACGTAATAAATCTGCTACCCCACCCATATTTTCATAATGTCCATGAGTAAGGAATACACCTTTAATTCTCGTTTTATTTTTTATTAGATATTCAAAATCCGGAATAATATAATCAATTCCATATAAATTTTCGGTGGCAAACTTTAACCCACAATCAAAAACAAAGATACTTTTATCTACTTCAATAATATAACAATTCTTACCTGATTCATTTAATCCGCCCAAGGAAAAAATTCTAATTTTACTCATATTAAAAACCTCTTTCTAAATATTTATTTAAAAGTATAAATACATAATGTAGATTATAGCAAAAAAAAGAAAAAATAGCAAATTATTTACTTAAAAACTCAAGATAATTGTTCTTTAGGACATATAAAGAATACAAATACTAACACTATTAAAGCACTTATTATATGTAGTAAAATATTTTGCATTACTATTTTTATTGGAAAACTAATAATACTACTAAAAAATATATACCAAAATAAACTATAAATTAA
>CANQHM010000076.1 GCA_947623845.1 uncultured Bacilli bacterium
AATTCTGGATCAATTTCTTTAATAAATCGACTTGGCATGTTAATTTGTTCATTACCATATAATCTTCTTCTTTTGGCATTACTTATGAATAATCTTTCTTTCGCTCTAGTTATACCGACATAACATAAACGTCTTTCTTCTTCAATGCCCCCTTCTTCAAAGAACGAGTTTTGATGCGGGAAGATTCCTTCTTCCATACCGATCAAAAATACTGCTCTAAATTCAAGCCCTTTGGCACTATGCATCGTCATTAAAGTTACGGCATCTTCGGTAATTTGGTGTTCTGCCATATCGGCGATTAAACTTATTTCTTCTAAGAAGTCATTTAAATTTACATTTCCCGTTCGTTCTTCATAAGATGTGGTAATCGAACGAAATTCCATTAAGTTTTCTAGTTTTAAGTCTCCATCTAAAGAAGTATTGTTTTCATACATAGCTTTAATTCCCGATTTTTCTAATACTAAATCTACTACTTCCGTTAAAGATAAACTTTCACTTTCTTTTTGGAGTTCTAAAATTAATTCTTTAAATTGTAATTCTTTTCCACTATCTATCGCATCAAACATACTAGTATTATTAATTCTTGCTTTCGTCGCAATATTTTCTATAGTCTTTTCGCCTATACTTCTTTTAGGAACATTAATAATTCTTCTTAAGCTTATATCATCATGGGTATTAACCATTAATTTTAAATAACATAATAAGTCTTTAATTTCTTTTCTAGCATAGAAATAGTAACTTCCTACTACTTTATATGGCACATTATCTTTAATGAACATTTCTTCTACTAAACGAGATTGGGCATTAGTCCGATATAATACCGCGATGTCTTGATAATCATAACCTTCTAATAATAAGTGTCTTATTTCTTCTAAAACTAAAGTTATTTCATGTTTTTCATCATAACTTCTAATGTACTTAACTTTGACACCATCACCTTTACTACTCCATAAGTTTTTTTCTTTTCTTTCGGTATTATGTTTAATAACAGAGTTTGCTGTATCTAAGATATATTTGGTACTCCGATAATTTTCTTCTAAAGGAATAACTAAAGCATTCTTATAATCATGTTCAAAATTTAAGATATTATGGAAATTTGCTCCTCTAAATTTATAGATTGATTGATCAGGATCGCCAACAATAAAGATATTTTGATATTTTTTAGCTAGTAATTTACTTAATTTATATTGGACTTCATTAGTATCTTGATACTCATCAATTAAGATATATTTATAACGTTCTTGATATTTTTCTAATATATCACTATTATTTAAAAATAATTTAACTGGTAATAATAGTAAATCATCAAAATCAACAGAATTATTTTTCTTTAAAATTTTTTCATATTCATAATATACTTTCTCCGCAATTTTCTCAGGAGGGGTATTAAAGAATTTACTAATTTCTCCTTCACTTAACATTTCATTTTTAATAAAACTTATTCTATTTCTAATATAAGAAGGCGCACATTCTTTTTGATCAATATTTAATTCTTTTAAAATTCTTTTGATTAACGATAAAATATCATCACTATCAATGATGGTAAAATTATTGTCTAAACCAAGTAATTTATGATTTTCTCTTATTATTCTAACCCCTAAAGAATGGAATGTTCCTACAAAAGCTTCATTATCCGGTACTAAAACATTTAATCTATCCCGCATTTCTTTAGCAGCTTTATTGGTAAATGTTATAGCAAGTATGCGATATGATGGTACACCATTTTCAATTAAATTAGCAATTCTAGTTGTCAATACTTTTGTTTTTCCAGAACCCGCACCAGCTAAAACTAAACATGGCCCATCCATATGCTCTACTGCTTCTAATTGTTTATCATTAAGTCCTTTTAATAAATCCATGTCTAATCACCTAGAAATATTATATCATTTAAAAACAAGTCATAAAAGACTTGACATTTAAAAAGATATTTATTTATATCACTAAATTTTTTTATTAATTAGTTACCCAACATATTGGGCTGTTAAAGTAACACGAAAAGTATGTGCAGCATATTCCCTACCAAGATCTGGCAAAAAGCTAAGAATACCAACTTGATTTCCATCTCGATAAGCATCTCCCCTAACAAACCACACATCTTGGCGATTGTTCCAACCAATATTATACAATAAAAACTGTGTACGTTCACCATTCCAGCCCGCGTTAAGATCCTCAATTTCTCGCAAAATTTCCCTAGTAGAATCTCCAAGGTGACCACGGTTAGAAGAATAATAACTAGTATCATAAGAATACATGTCATAGTATCTAGCTTCCGGTGGAACACTAAAACCAGATCTTCCATCATAAAAGCTACCATCTTCCTTAACCATATTCCCTGCAGCTTCGTCAGCTACACCACCACTCATATCATAGATACCATACATATTTCCCGTGGTACTTGCTTTTACTCCTCCTTTATTCCACGACATACCTTCCTCACAAGTAGTAGAATTATATTTAATAGCAAAATCTATAGATTTAGCAGAACAACCAGTTATGCTTGCTCCAACATCGTCATAATCGCGACCTACTGTTGTATTATTAGACCATACCTTACAATCTTCTAATAGCATATCGATATTACAAGTTTCTTTATCTTTATATATGCCATATACACTTTGGGTTAAATACGCTACGGCTCCCCATTCGATATTCTTTATTAGATGAGTATCGATTTGTGTTGATTCTAAATTATATTTTATATTTGATTCTATTGCTCGAGAAGCAGTAAAAGTTGTTTTTAAACTATTCCAAACCGAACTTGCTTTATTTGGTAAGATGGTTATTTCTCCTATATCATTATGGGTTACACTTGCTTCATCAGTTGGATCGCTTGGTTCAAATTTCCCGATCCATATACCCTTAAGTTCTGTTCCAGTTGACTCAGTTGTACCTTTAAACGTAAAGGCTGGATGAGTATACCAATCATTATTTTCAGCGGGATTTTCAGTTCCTTTTTTAACACATTTTTCTTCTATGGTTCCATTATTTAAGTTAGTGTAAGTGCAAACAATATCACCAGAATTTTCAGTTTCATTTTCAAATGATGTGTTAATTATATGAGCAGATGTTTCTTCATTATTAACATTAAATAATTGATATTTATATCTTGGGATCCATACATACATTTGAAGAATATCTTCTTCACTCACTTCATGTCCTCCTAATAAGTTTCCATTATCATCATAGAATTTAGACTTTTTATTTGCATAATCAATAAGTACTGCATTCGCCCATTTATTTTCATCATAGTTATACCATTCACTTGTTATATCTGCTACATAGATTTTACCATTCTCAAAATATACTGGTATCATACCTTGATATAATTCTGGATAATTAGCACCACTTTGGTCAACATATTTATGACCAAATTTAACTGTACATTTATCAGGATGAGAAGCATACAATGCTACTTGCCATTTATCTGTATCAAAATTTATTGTAGCACTACCATCACACTCATATCCACCATATAACATATCATCACTTTTTGCAGGAAAATCATTTTTATATTCACCATCTACTAAGACAGATAAGTAAATATCTCTTTTCTTAAATTCACTTACTGTATTAAATACTAATTTTTGAGTATGTCTTACTTGGTATAGAGCAAAGGAATAACCTAGTACACCTACTACAAGTAACGCACATATACTTATTATGGCTTTCTTTTTATTTCCATTTCTTATTTTACTTAATTCTTTTTCGGGATTAAATTTTCTCATCTATGATTACCTTACTTTCATAATAATCATAGCAAATTATACCCCCCCCC
>CANQHM010000077.1 GCA_947623845.1 uncultured Bacilli bacterium
GTACCTTAAACTCTTGTATTTACTTACCAAAATAGCCATTTCTTCTATTTTTGGATTTAACCGATACCTCCATGTCCAATATCAAGAAAAATGAGCTTCCCCGATAACGGTAGCAAAGCAAATACCCGAAAACTTGCTACAAAAACTAATATCAATATACTTATTACTAAAATACCAATCTTTTTCATAGTAAATCATATGCTAAAAAATTACCTAATATTTAAGTTCCATTATCAAACATTTTAACCATTTCTTTTAAGGAATCTATTTTTTCTAAATACTTGTCATATTCTTCTTTAGCTAAAACACTATAATACCTAAACGGGCAATTCCCTTCCTCTAATTCAAAATAAAACTTATCACCAATATCATTAATATTTACTACTTCAATAATATTTTTTTCTCTATTTATAATCAAATAAAATTTTTTATTATTCTCATTTTCTAAAACTACCATCGGTACAAAAATATTTATATTCTTATCCTTAGATAACATTGAAGTTTCAAAAAGTTTTCTCTTTTCTATTTTTCTTTCTTCCTTACTTAAATTAACTAGTTTTTTATTGTATTCTATTTCTTCATAACTAGCATACCTAATAATCTTATAACCTTTTCTATTTAATCTATCTTTCTTTAATAAAACTTTCGCAAAATAAGTCTTATATATTCCTCCATTAATTTTTATATTTCCCATATTTGTTTTAACATCCTCACCAACATAAACTCGGTAAGCCAATACTTCCTCATCTTTTTCATCATATACATAATATTTTTCTTCTTGATATTCAATTAATGCTCCCACTCTTAAGTTCTTTTCTTTTTTATTTACCCTCTTTAAATACTGATGCTTAAACTTATTAATTATATCGACTTCACCTGTATTAAACGTAGCAATTAAAGAAAATTTAGCTTTTCTTTTTATCATTTCTACTTTTTCAAAAATAAAACTATATCGCATATTATTAATTCGGACCATTTTACTTTTCTTAGAGTTTTTTCTTATTCTATAAACATATAACCATTTCCTATTCATATCAAATATAAAATATTTATGTTTATTAAAACAAATAACATCCCCAATATCTAATTTAAAATCTAAATATTTATCTTCTATTTCTGGTTTTATTTTTAAATTACTATGACTTAAAATATATAATTGTTTCTTTAATTGATTTAAATCTTTGATGGTTAAAGAACCCATCTTTTTAACAAATTGCTTATCATCTAACTCATATACTTTTAAACAATTAACATAAGAATTCTTATTCATATTATATATAAATTTTTCCAGTGGATAGTACATCTTTTTATACTTTTGATGCGGATTACTTGTACATTGTAAGACATAAACTTTCCCTCTAACTTTTTTAATAACCACATAAGGACTTTCTTGATGCCCCTTTTTTATTAAAAATTTTTCTACCTCATTTTTATATCTCTTTGCCCAAATAATGTCCCCAACGCAAAGATTTACTCCGTCATTTTTCTTCCCTATTATATTTAAAAATTCTCTTATTCTCATTTTAATCCACCCCCACGTTTTCTTATTTTCTATTTGTAAAATAATTATACTACGTCAAAAGCATGTTCGTCAAGAAAAATTTGCCTAAAAAAAATTATTTAACTAATATCTAGCCAAATAACTTTTTCTTCTTCCGTTTCTTTTCACTAACTTGAAATTTGGGATAAGCATTCTTTAAACGACGATATAAAATGCTATTCTTCTCTATCCATTTTGTAATTCGTTTCTTAATTACTTCGGTATTATCTGAGCGTTGTTGTTTAATCTCTCCCTTAATACTATTCATTACTTTAAATGATACAATATTATCAACCATATAACCAACAAGTAAAATACTTGCTAAAACTATTCTTACTACTTTAGGAATTAATTCTACTACTCCTAATACCAATGGATTTAATATATACACAATAAATGTTCCTAAAATACCAAAAGGCAGCATTGTTTCTAAACATATCCGTCCATTAATATTATATTTCTTATTTGAGTAATCCCACCATCTAGCTTTAAACATCTTTTCCATTATATAAGATGTAAAATACTCTAATACGGAACATATTAAAATTGATTTTAAAAATACAGCTAATACGTCTTTAGTATCACTCCCAATTAAAAATAAAATTCCTAGTACTCCATAACCATATATGGGACATATCGGCCCCAATAAAAATCCTCTATTTACTAATTTCTTCTTCGTAACAAAAACTACTCCTACTTCCATTAACCATCCTAAAAAAGAATATATAATAAATAAAAGAAAAAATGTTGCTACTTTACTCATTACTACCACCTACATCTAAATTATACCACATAAAAAGACTTACTTCACTAGTAAGTCTCATTTCCTTATTTACAAGTAGCTCCTTCATCTTCAGCTTGTTTTTTTAGTTTTTCGTATCCAATATCAAGATCATCACTTGAACCGAAAACTTCTTCTAATTGATTAGCTTTAAAATTAATTACCGTTGAAACTGTATTGTTTTTTCCTTTAGTTACTTTAATATCAAGTTCGCTTTCTTTAGCTTCTTCTTCGGCATCTTTTATTAATTCATCTATTTCTTCATCAGAATAATCTTCTCCTAAATCACTAACAACTTCCATTGAACCAGAAACTATTTTGTCTTTAGAATCAAATTTTAATATTAGACGCGTCTTTTCACCATCTTCTTCTTGGAAACAATCCAACTTCTTTTCACCACATCCTGTTAATAACCCTAAAGCCGCAACGCTAACAACTACCAATCCTAACTTTTTCATACTCTACTCACATCCTTTCCCTATTAATATACCATATCAAAAAAATTTATGGAACCTTTTTATTTGATTTTTTCTAAATTTTCTTTCCCTAATTTATTAATATTCTTTAACCATTTTTGTTGCTAACTCTAATGCTAAATAAATAATCTTTTCTTTATCCGCTAATCTCTCATAGTTATCTAAACTTCGTGGGTCCCATTTTGTACTATCTAAATTATCCGCCGCATAAAAGAAATAGAATAATTCTTTATTTCGAAATTTCGCCACTGCACTCATTGCTGAACATTCCATTTCTACACAAACGCACCCTTGTTCTTTTCTTTTTAACACTTTACTTCTCGTTTCTCTATATGGGGCATCCGTGGTCCATGTCTTACCTACGGCATAAGAAACATCATTCTTCTTTAATATTTCGATAAATTCCTCCATATATTTTTCATTAACACTTACTTCATCACTAGCTTCCATATAATGATAACTAGTTCCTTCATCTCTTACAGCACTAGTTGGAATAATAATTGCTAAATCATCAATCGCACTATCTAATACGCCACAAGTACCAAATACTATTAACTTTTCTAATCCCATTGCTAATACTTCTTCATAAGATACCGTACAAGCCGGTGCTCCTACTCGTGACATAAATAACGCGATATCTATTCCTTTATAATTAATTTTATACACGGGCGCTTTCCCATTAGCATTAGAAATCTCCGCAATTTTTTCTCCCTTAAATATCTCGGCATATCTTTCTAGCAAATTATTGGAAAAACATGTAATACCAATCTTTGGAAAATTAGGAACTACATTTTCTACTTCATTAGGATCAAAAGTTGACGTTTTACATTCATCAAAATCATTTAATATCATATATCTCATCTCCACCCTTATTATAGCA
>CANQHM010000078.1 GCA_947623845.1 uncultured Bacilli bacterium
AAGTTTGCACCTTTACCACCTAATAAATCTCTCATGTCTTTGTTTCCTTCATTAAACATATAGACATATTTTTTTGTCATATAAATTCCTCCTTTAATCACCTAACTATTATATCAAAAGTATATATTTAATTAATATAAAATAATCCTTTATAGACATATTTTGACACTATTTTTTTGCTCTTGGATGACTATGAAGATATACACTTCTTAATCTTTCTTCCGTAATATGGGTATATATTTGGGTTGCTTTTAAAGATTCATGGCCCAATAACTCTTTAACACTTAATAAATCCGCCCCATTATCAAGTAAATGGGTAGCAAAAGTGTGCCTCAATACATGGGGACTTATTTTATGTTTTAGCGAAGCCTTATTTACAATATTATCAATAACTCCCTCTACTCCTCTCGTCGTTAAATGTCCTCCTTGATTATTGATAAATAAATATTCATTACTTTTACCTTTTAATAATTCATATCTTTCTTTTCTTATATATTCGCTTAATAACTCTTTAGCATAATCTCCAAAATATACTAATCTTTCTTTACTACCTTTACCTAAAGTTCTAATAACTTTATTATTTAAATCAATATCATTAAGTTTGATATTAACTAATTCACTAACTCTTAAACCAGTAGCATATAAAAGTTCTAATATTAATTTATTTCTAATACTTAAAGCATCATCATTTTTAATACTTTCTAATAATTTCATAAATTCATCATATTGTAAAAAATTAGGTAACTTTTTTTCTTTCTTAGGATTCTTAATTAACTTCATAGGATTATTTAATATTACTTTATTACTAACTAAATAATTATAAAAGCTTCTTAAAGAACTTAATCTTCTCGATATCGAAGAATTCTTTAAATTTAAACTATCTAAATGCTTTAAATACTCTCTAATATCATCTTTACTTACTTCTAAAGCATTTATATTTCGCGCCTTTAAAAAGCTTAAAAAGTCATCTATATTACTATCATACCCATTTACCGTATATTCTGAATACTTTCTTTCATTTCTTAAATATTCTATAAATTTATTTTTGTAATTCATATATCATCACTATCTAAATTATATAATATTTTTCTAAATTAAAAAAGAGCTTAGTGATTTACTATACCCTTTTCAATATCAATGGTGGTATTCGGATCAAGTATTTCTTTACTTACGGGATCAACTTGTTCTTCTAAGTAATTTTTATCATATAATTCTTGTAATGTTATAAGTTTCGTAATACATTCTTTTTTATTATAACAAATTGTTGCTTGTTCAATCATTTTATTATCTAATACTTCATATAATCTTTCATTATGGGTTGTATATACCGCATAAGAAGATGGTATTATCAAAATAAGCAGTATTGCTATTACTAATACAATATTAAATGTCTTTATATTCATAATCCTCACCATAATAATCCTTTATAAATTGTTCTCTATATTCTAATATATTATCATTTTTAATCGCTTCTCTTAAATCTTCCGTAAGTCTTATTAAAAATCTTATATTATGAATGGATAAAAGTCTTGCTCCTAAAGTTTCTCCTGCGACGATTAAATGTCTTATATAAGCTTTCGAGTAATGTTTACAAGTATAACAATCGCAATCTGGTGTAAGTAAGGAAAAATCTTCTTTATATTGGGCATTTTTAATATTTTTCTTCCCATACTTGGTATAAAAGTGTCCGTGTCTTGCGAGTCTAGTGGGACTTACACAATCAAAAATATCAATTCCCCGCATCACGTTTTCAATAATATCAATCGGATCTCCTACGCCCATTAAATATCTAACTTTATCTTCAGGTAAATACTTCGTCGCATAAGATACCATTTTATACATAGTGGGTTTGTCTTCTCCAACACTTGTACCGCCAATAGAGTACCCATCAAAATCCATTTTTACGAGTTCCTCAACACAATGCTTCCGTAAATCTTCATATTCACCACCCTGAACAATTCCAAATAAACTTTGTCTTTCGTTATTAAATACCTTTTTCCCCCGTCTTGCCCATTCGAGTGTTCTTTCCACACTATTCTTACAATACTCATAAGTTGCGGGCCATCCCACACATTCATCAAAGGACATGGCGATATCACTATCTAATTTATTTTGAATTTCAATGGATTTTTCAGGGGTAAGAAATAATTCGTCCCCATTTAATTGGTTTTTAAATCTTACGCCCTCTTCTGTTATATCTTTAGGTTTAGCAAGGGAGAAAACTTGAAATCCTCCAGAATCGGTAAGTATCGGCCCATCCCAATTCATAAATTTATGTAATCCACCCGCTTTAGCTACTACATCTTCCCCTGGTCTTAACCATAAATGATAAGTATTAGCTAAAATAATTCCGGATTTAACTTCTTTTAATTCTTCGGGTGCTAAAGTTTTTACTGTGGCATTAGTTCCGACCGCCATAAACATTGGGGTATCATAAGTTCCATAATTAGTTTCTATCTTTCCCAGTCTTGCTCCTGTCTTCGCATCTTTCTTTAATAAGGTGTATTTAATTTTCATTGTAATCACTTTCCTAATCAAAATTATACCATAACTCTCATAATTTACCAAAGAAAAAAGCCATAATTTGCATTATAACTTTCTTATCTTCTGGTTAAAGTAACTTTAGAAGCTTTTAAATCGTTAAAGATAATTTTACCGACATTCGCAAGACGTGTATTAAATCTTTGTAACGTCATAATCATATCAGCATCTATTTCATCATTTCCGTAATGTTCCCACATAAATACCGTATATTCATTTAATAAGTCTTTTAAATAACCTAAATCTTGTTCTTTATTATGAAATTCTTTATTACCGACATTCTCCATAATCCCCATAACTTTGATATAGAAATGATCGGTTTTAAGTGTTTCATAAAACTCATGAACTCTTAATTTCTTATCAAATTCATCTAACTTACTTAAAATATATGTAGCTGCTTGTTCACCAACTGTTCTGCGGTAATAATTACATAAACCTTTTAAGTATGCTAAATCTTTTTCATAACCTTTATATTTTAAGTTATTAATTCTTGTTACATAATCGGTAATCCGTTCTTTTATTATATTATAATTTGTAAATGTCATTTTTAAATCCCCCTTTTATTAAGCGCGTCTTTCCCTACTTGTCAATAACATTATATCATATTTACACTTATTTGTCAAATTTGGGTTTATTTTTTTAAATCTCTACTTAATTTTGGACCCTCTAAACTGGTATCTAATTCTACAATACTGGTATCTAATTTGGTAATATCTACTCCAAAAGCTTCTTCTAAAGCACTTTCATTAACCTCTTGTTTAACATTATTCTTCTTTAATCTTTCTATTTCTAGTTCTATATCCGTTAATCTTTTATTAAACTTAATCATCATTTCATCAAGATCTAACCCCTCTTTTGGGCTTTGCTTTGAATATTCCATATATTCTTTTCCTAGATTTACTAACTTCATTTTAATACGTTCTTGATCTTCGGCATTTAATAATTCTAAATCACTTTTATAACTAATAATTAACTTAATAAAACTATCTACTCTATTTATAGATTTTACATCTTTATTTTTAGGTTCTCTATCAAGTTCTTGTTC
>CANQHM010000079.1 GCA_947623845.1 uncultured Bacilli bacterium
AATATTTATGATTGACGCATAAAATACATTGTGATAAATTATGATTATTGGGTGATGAATATGAACAACAAACAAATTAAAGCATTTATAGCAAGTATGGTTTTAGGAGTTAATTTAGCGGCTTGTAATAAAAGTAGTAATCCTAAAGAAGTAGAAAATTTAATTCAAGATAAAAGTTCTATTTCTTTATTATTTCCTACTTTTTTACAAGATAATCCTGATTATCAAAATATTATTAATAAATTAGAAAATGCTTTTACTAATGAAGAGGTATATTATGACGAAGATAACGTTATAAGAAATAAAGATAATACTAAAAATATTAAAGTTTTAGAAAATGAATATTATATAACTATTTATTATACTGTAAATAATAGGGCTGGCGCAATGACCTTTACAAAAGATGGTCAAACAGTAAGTAATAGTATTAAAGAAAATATTGATAATCAAATAAAAGAATATACTTCTTATCAAGTAGGTTTTAGAAAAAATTTTCAATATCATTACTATACACCTGATTTAGGTAATTTAACTATTGGTATCTATGCTCCCTATAATATTGTAAAATTAAGTTATAGTGGTAGTAGAGTAGAAATATATTTAAAGGAAGAACAATTACAAAGTATTGGAAATATAATGCAAGAAGGTAATCTAGATTTTATCATTGATAATGCTTCTTTAATTGAAGATTATTTACGGGATATCTATACTAGAAAAATTTATTATTTTGAAGGAAGCTATATTAATGCTGATAATTTCCAAGAATGGGTTACTAAATTAGATTCTTCCCAAAGAGGATTAAAGAGAACTAAAGAAAGAGTAAATTAGTTCTTTTTAGTATAGTAAATAAATAAAATTTATGCTATTATTAATAATAGAGTAGGAAGTGATTAATATGAGTAGTACAACTTTTATTTTAATTGGTGTTACTTATTATATTGCATCCGTCATTATTATTATTGTGGTATTAAGTTTAATAAATAGACATGAAAAAAATAAATATCAAAATGAAATAAATACTTTAGAACGTGATAAAAACTTAGTTATCGGCGCTTCCATATTAAGTGAACTTAATAAAGTAGAATCTTTAATTAATAATCAAGAATTAGAAGATATGTATAAAGAATGGCAAGAACGTTTTAAAGAAATTAAAGAAACGGATTTACCTAAAATTAATGATGATTTAATTAAAATTGAAACTTTATTTGAAGAAAAGAAATATCAAGAACTAAATGAGTTAATGGCGAAAGTAGAGATGAAGATTTTTACTTTAAAAGCCCGAAGTAATAAACTTTTAGGAGAAATTAGAAATATTACGTTATCGGAAGAAAAGAATAGAGAAATTATTACGAAGTTAAAAGCCAAATATCGGGAAGTTAGTGCGAAATATAATAATGCAAAGAGCGATTATGAAGATATTGCTAGTACTATCGACTTACAATTTGAAAATGTCGATAAACTATTCGCGGCTTTTGAAGTAGCCATGGAACAAAACTCTTATACCGAGGTTCCGAAAATTGTTAAAGCTATTGATGATTTAGTAGGAAACTTATCAATTGTGGTTCATGAAGCTCCATCAATTATTATGTTAGGTAAAAATATAATTCCTACTAAAATGAAAGACATCTATACCATTAGTAATAAAATGAAACAAGAGGGTTATAACTTGGATTATTTAAATATTGAATATAATAGTACGGAAGCCGATAAAAAAATTCAAGATGTTTTCCAAAGATTAAAAGTTTTAAATATTGAAGATAGTTTATTAGAACTTAAAACTATTTTAGATTATTTTGATTCTTTATACCAAGAATTTGATAAAGAAAAGATTTCGAAGAAAATTTTTGAAGAAGCCATGCGGACGACGATTAGTAAAGCAAATAAACTAGAGAAAATTAATAATGATTTAGTTAAAAGAATGGATGCCATTAAATATAGTTATGATTTAACGGATCAAGATGTGTCCGTAATAGATTATATTAAAACCTCTTTAGAAACGATAAAGAAAGATTATGACCGCATTATTATGGCTTACCGGAGTAAGTATTATGCTTATTCGCGTTTAGCTAAAGAAATGCAAGCTCTAAATGAAAGATTATCAAATACCGAAGATAAACTTAATACTACTTTACGAAATTTAGGTAGTTTAAAAGAAGATGAATTACGAGCAAGAGAACAACTAGATGAAATAAAAGATATTTTATTAAAGAGTAAACTACGCATCAATAGTTATAAACTACCAACTATTCCCGAAGAATATTATGTGGAGTTAGCTGAAGCCACGGAAGCCATAAAAGAAATGGTGAAAGAACTAGAAAAGAAACCAATTTCTATTAAAACTTTAAATGTCCGCTTAGATACGGCAAGAGACTTAGTTTTAAAAGTTTATAACAATACTAATGAAACCGTAAAGACGGCCCAAATGGTCGAGATGGCGATTATGTACGGTAATAGATATCGCCCAATTAATAAGAATTTAGATTTAGGATTATTAAAAGCCGAGAATTTGTTCTTTAAAGGGGAATATAAAACTGCTTTAGAAAATGCCATTCATTCCATTTCTTCAATTGAACCCGACTTTTATGAAAAATTAAAAATGAGTATCAGTTAGATATTCATTTTTAGTATTTCATTTAATTTATAATTTTTACTAAAGTAAGCGGGAAGTTCGAGTATTTGACATAATTTATTAGGGTAGTTAACTTTTATTACTTTATTTTTTGGGAGATTTTCATAGATATAGATAATTTTATTATTTTCATCTAATCCGATAATGTCAATATTACACTTCATCCCAAAAGTATGAATACTATTACAATGGGGAAAAAGCATGCCAAAAGTTATAACTTTTCTGCCCATCAAGCCAATTAAACGTTTCTTAAAAGTATCAGCTCTAATAATTTTTAATTTTATTTGGTTAGTTTCTAAATACATATTTATTCCCTCTAATTAATCATACCTTATTTTTTTGTAAATATGCAAGATATAAAATTGACTTTATTAAATTTTTATTTTATTATATTAATAGAGAGTATAAATATAAAAGGTGATTAAGAATGATTGGGAAGGTTTTAAAAAGACAAACAACGATTATCGCTTTATGTGTTATCGGGTTATGTATAGGTGTACTTGGAGTTTCTTATGCTGTATTTTTTAAAGTCGATAGTAGTAAAACCCAAGTAGTTACGTCAGGCGATTTGACTATCCAATTTGACACTAGTACACCAGCGATTACGACCGCTAATTTACCACAAAGTGCTTATGAGGGCCAAAACAATGTTTATACTTTTAGTGTTACTAATAAAGGTAGTTTAGATATGAATTATGATATTTATATTTATAATGATCCTGATGCTGCTGGTAAAGGGACTCCTATACCCCACGAATTTTTACAAGTCAAATTAGATAACCAAGAAGCTAAACCTTTAAGTGATTATGCTTTAGTACCACCAGATGGAAATGAATCTACTGCTAAAAGACAAATTAACTTAAGTGATTTAATAGTAAAAGCTAAAGGAGCAGCTGATCAAAAAGATGTTGCAACTCATGTAATTAGAATCTGGATTGATGAAGATGC
>CANQHM010000080.1 GCA_947623845.1 uncultured Bacilli bacterium
ATATATTATATACACAAATTTACAGAAAATGCAACTAAAACTTTTTCTTGACGGGGGGGGGGTATAATTTGCTATGATTATTGTGAAAGTAAGGTAATCATAGATGAAAAAATTTAACCCCGAAAAAGAATTAAGTAAAATAAGAAATGGAAATAAAAAGAAAGTCATAATAAGTATATGTGTATTATTGGTTGTAGGTGTACTAGGTTATTCATTTGCTTTATACCAAGTAAGACACACGAATAAGTTAGTGTTTAATACAGTAGGTGAATTTAAGAAAAGAGATATTTATTTATCTGTGTTAGTAGATGGTGAATACCAAAATGATTTTCCTACAAAAGAAGAAGGAATGTTATATGGTGGTTATGAATGTGATGGAGATGCTAAGATAAATTTTGATACAGAACACTGGCAAGTAGCATTATATGCTTCTCATCCTGATAAATGTACAATTAAATTTGGTCATAAGTATGTTGATGAAAGTGGAGCAAACTACCCTGAACTATATCAAGGAATGATACCAGTATATTTTGAAAATGGTAAAATATATGTAGCAGATATAACAAGTGAATGGTATAACTATGATGAAAACAAATGGGCGAATGCAGTATTAATAGATTATGCAAATAAAAAAGACAAATTTTATGATGATAATGGAAATTTATTAGGAGGACATGAAGTAAGTGAAGAAGATATCCTTCAAATGTATGTGTGGATACCAAGATACAAATATCAATTATGGAATGTCAATAATGAGGGGAAACCTAAACAATTAATAAATATCAAATTCGAAAAAAATGATGAAACGACCGGGGATATAACATGTACATATGAAAATAAAAATAATGGAACTATAGAAGAAAAATGTGTGGATAAAGAAAGCAACCCTGTAGAGAACGGTGATTGGTATACGCATCCTGCTTTTACTTTTGGTAATACGGAGTTACAAGGTATATGGGTTGGAAAATTTGAACCAAGTGAAAAAGATAAAGGAACAAGTGGAGTAATAAATACTTGGAATGAACAAATAAAAGATATAACAATATTACCTAATAAGGTATCATTGACTAATAGAAATTTGAATATGTTATTTAGTGCTACTCAAAATATAAATAAAGATATAAAATATAATTTAAATGCTACAGAGATAGATCCGCACATAGCTAAGAATATTGAATGGGGAGCAGTAGCATATCTAACTCAAAGTATATATGGTATCTATAAAGATGAAAATACTTGTAATATAAATGGTATGACTAAAGAAGACTGTGAAGTATGGATTGACAATGTTTCTCATGGCGCTACTCAATATGAGTACGATGGAGCTATTACAGGATGCAGTGGAACTAGCGTTGATGCTAAAGTCGTTTATAATAAAGAAACATGTGAAGATGGAAGAACATGGGAAAAAGAAGGAGTAAAAGCTTCTACAACCGGAAATATGTATGGAATATATGATATGTCCGGTGGCATGTGGGAATATACAATGGGAAATATGGTAGATAGCAGTGGTAATTTTTATTCGAGCAATGCAAATTTCGAAACAGAATTAGATGCAAAATATTATGATTCTTATTCCCATGGAACTGATGCTTATGCTCAGCAAAATCGTGGTCATTTAGGAGATAGTACGAGAGAAGTGTTAAAAATGACATCTGCTGAAAGACAAAGTTGGAATAGAGATCATTCTCAGTTTGTTTATAATACAATCTCTTGGTTTGTTCGTGGTGGTCCAGTAAATGATCATATTGGATCTGGTATTTTTGCTTTTTGGTCTTATAATGGTGGTAGTGTGGGTGCTAGCCGTAACTCTTTCCGAATCGTTTTAACTGCCCAAGATAATTAAAGCTAATAATATGATTTACACTACAGTTGACAAATAAAACGTCAACTGTTTTTATATGTTTGACATACTTTTAACAAATAGGGTTATAATATTAATATAGAGGAGGAATGCTAAATGAAATTACCAACAAGTCCAGTACATATTAATGCTAAAGTAGGTGAAATAGCTAAAGTTGTTATAATGCCAGGAGATCCTTTAAGAGCCAAGTATATTGCTGAAAAGTTTTTAACTGATGCTAAAGAAGTAACGCATGTTAGAAATATGTTAGGTTTTACGGGGTATTACAAAGGTAAACAAGTAACAGTTATGGGAAGTGGTATGGGAATGCCATCTATGAGTATTTATTCTTTTGAATTATATCATTTCTATGGAGTTGAAGAAATAATTCGAATTGGTACTTGTGGCGCCTTAGATCCTAAAGCTGATGTTGGCGAGATAATCTTAGCAGATAAAATTTATTCTGAAAGTAATTTTGCTTATCAATATGATGGTTATTTACTAGATACAGTAAATCCTAGTAAAGAATTAAATGATAAAATTAAATTAGTTGCCGAAAAGAAAAAATTAAATATTCATCCAGGAATGTTAATGACTTGTGATGTTTTTGGACCATATATTGATTTAGATGCCATTTTAAAACGTATTCCTAAAAATATTCATCCTCTAGGTGAAGAAATGGAAGCCTTTGGTTTAGTGCATGTTGCTAATACTTTAGGTAAAAAAGCCACAGCCATGGCGACGGTTGTTAATTCACGGTTTAGTCCTAAAATAATTTCTATTGAAGAAAGAGAAAGAGCACTAAACGATATGATTTTGTTAGCATTAGACTCATTAGTCTAATTGTTATAGATAAAAAGGGTTGGTTATAAGGTTCTAGGACCAATAAGCCAAAATAAAAAGGTTACCAATGAAAGTAATCTTTTTATTTGTTTAAAATTCTTTTTAAACTTTTAGTCATTAATTCTTGATTATCTTTTAATTTATAAGATTCTTCATAAGCAAGATAAGCATCCTCTAATTCGACAATATTATTGGGATTAATAATCACATAATTACCATGTTCGATAACATATAGATAAACCATATTCATAATATCGGCATCAAGATCTTTACAATCAAAAAAAGCATTAGTAAGTCCCGTAGGTATTGAGTAATATATGGGGGTATTCTTTTTGTAGCAAATTAAGACAAAGTAATGAAATGCTTTAACACGATTCCGCCAATAGGTAATTAAATTATCTACTTCATATGAAGATAAATCTTCTTTTAAACTTTTTTGTTTAACATAGTATACAATCATTTCATCAATACTTTTAGGACGATAAAATTCATGTTTATAATGTTGTTTATGTTTGTTACGACCCATAATTAACCTCTATAATAAACTATTTACTAAGTCAGTAAATTCCTTTTCTAAACTTTGTAACCTTTCTTTAGTTAAAGCTTCAAATCTTAAAGTAAGATTAGGTCCTGTATTACTAGCTCTTATTAAAGCCCAAGAAGAGTCAGGAAATACTATTTTATTACCATCAATCGTAATATTTTCATAACCTTTTTCTTCTGCATATTTAGCTACTTCTTTAACGATTTCAAATTTCCTTTCATCAGTAGTTTTCACCTTTATTTCGGGCGAATTATAATATTTTGGTAACATATCAATAATACTACTTAAAGATTCTTTAATATTAGATAA
>CANQHM010000081.1 GCA_947623845.1 uncultured Bacilli bacterium
GCCATATATCTTGGAAATTTATCTTCTTTATAAATAGCATTTACAAAAATCATTATTTGACTAATAGCTGTGTTAATATTTAATGATTCATAATCTTCCGTGACTTTTTTGATGGTTTGGTTATAAATTTTCTCTAAGTTAGGATTGTCATCATCAGTTATTTTATTTTCTTCGGTATAAAGACGCCATACGCGGTCTAAGAATTTTTTACTTCCTAATACAGCATTGTCATTCCATGGTTTATCAGCTTCTAGTGGTCCCATAAACATTTCATAGAACCTTAAAGTATCAGCTCCATATTTTTTAACTATATCATTAGGGTTTACAGAATATTTTGGATAACGTTTACCCATTTTAATACCATTTGATCCTAAGATCATCCCTTGATGGACTAATTTTTGGAATGGTTCTTTAACTGGTACTAAGCCTTTATCATAAAGATAGTTATTCCACATCCGTGAATATAGTAAGTGCCCTACCGCATGTTCTGGTCCTCCAACATATAAATCAACAGGTAACCAATGTTTTAGAAGCTTAGAATCCGCAAATTCCTTATCATTATGAGGATCAATATATCTTAAGAAATACCAAGATGAACCAGCTGAACCAGGCATAGTAGAAGTTTCTCTTTTGGCTTTTTTACCATCGATGGTAACATTTACCCAATCACTAGCAGCTTCTAATGGTGAAGCACCAGTTTTTGATGGCGCATAATTAGATAGTTTTGGTAATTCTAAAGGTAACTCAGAATCTGGTAAAGATGCAGAAGTCCCATCCTCAAAATGAACGATAGGAATTGGTTCGCCCCAATATCTTTGACGAGCAAAAATCCAGTCACGAATCCGATAATTAACTTTTTTAGTACCAGCATGATGTTCTTCTAACCATTTAATCATTTCGTTTATGGCAGTTTCTTTGTCCATACCATTTAAGAACTCAGAATTAATGTGAATACCATCACCTGTATAAGCTTCTGTAAGTTCTTTATCCTTTTGATTAGGATTTTCTAATACTTGAATAATAGGAATGTTAAATTTTTTTGCAAATTCATAGTCCCGTTCATCATGAGCTGGTACGGCCATAATAGCCCCAGTACCATAACTAGCTAAAACATAATCACTAATATAGATAGGAATCTTCTTACCATTAACAGGATTAATAGCATAGCTACCAATAAAGACACCCGTTTTATCTTTATTAAGTTCGGTTCTTTCTAAGTCGGATTTTGTAGCACATAGTTTTTGATATTCTTTTACTTCGTTACTCTTTTCTTTGGTAGTAATTTTAGGAACTAATTCATGTTCTGGAGATAAAACACAGTATGTCGCTCCAAATAAAGTATCACAACGAGTAGTAAAGACAACAAAATCATAATCCGTATCCGCTACTTTAAATTTTACTTCTGCCCCAATACTTTTTCCAATCCAGTTTCTTTGGATTTCTTTTGTTGATTCGGGCCAGTCGATAGTATCTAAGCCATTTAGAAGTTTTTCAGCATAAGCAGGGATATCAATTACCCATTGTTTCATATTCTTTCTAATTACAGGGTAACCGCCTCTTTCACTTTTACCATTTATGACTTCATCATTTGATAAAACGGTACCTAATTCTTCACACCAGTTAACTGGCATATCAACATATTTAGCTAAGCCATCTTCATATAATTGTTTAAAAATCCATTGAGTCCATTTATAATAACTAGGATCAGATGTTGATACTTCTCTATCCCAATCGAATGAGAATCCTAACATTTTTAATTGTTTACGGAAGGTTTCGATATTTTCATTAGTAAATATAGCGGGATGATTACCAGTTTTGATAGCGTATTGTTCAGCAGGTAACCCGAATGAATCGAAACCCATAGGATGTAAAACATTATAACCTTGCATTCTTTTCATTCTACTAACAACATCGGTAGCGGTATAACCTTCGGGATGCCCAGCATGTAACCCTACTCCAGAGGGATAAGGGAACATATCTAAGGCATAAAATTTTGGTTTGGAAAAATCATAAACATCCGTTTTAAAAGTTTTATTCTTTTCCCAATATTCTTGCCATTTCTTTTCAATTTCACTAAAATTCATATTATTTTCTTCCTTTCTTTAAATAATTACCATATATTTCATAACAAGCATAAATTAATATAAATAATAAGACAAAACCAATTAAGAGTCTTAAGATAATTTGCATGTTTAAACTAATGAGGACGGTTGAAACAAACGCAATGATAAACGCATTTATTAAAGCAACGCCTTTCGCAAGTTTTTTAAGATCTAAACTCTTTTCATCTAATTTAAATTTGGTTATTATATAATACATTTCACTAGTTATTTTAAAACCTTTTGGTCCTTTTTGTTTTTTAGTTTTCTTCTTACGACAGATAAATAAGTAATAAACTAAGAATACTAATAAATATACTACCAAAAATATTATGATAGGTTCTAAAATATTTTGTAATATTACTATTTTTCCTAATAACATAGCTAACCCTCCAATAAAAAACGACAATTTCTTAAGGACGAAATTGCCGTGGTACCACCTTATTTGCTTCTTATTATGACTTATATAGGAGTCATCCTTATACATCTAATTAGCAAGTTCATTTATTCATATTATTAGTTTCCACCAACCACTAACTCTCTTTTAAATACTTATAAATTACTACTCTAATCTTCACCTGCATAATGTTATTATATTAGATTTTTAGGGATTTTGCAATAACTTTTAATATTCCCTTTTTAAAACCATATAATGGGTTGCTTCATCTAAGTATTCATCAATTTTATTTACACCTAATGATAAATTTAAAATGGCATATTTTGTTACTACTCGGTAATCAACTTTAAAACCATCTTCTGCTAATTTAGTCATTAAATCTTCTAAAGAAAAGAATAAGTCATAACCCTCTAATTGAATAAAACAAATATGTTTATTATATACTTTAGATAATTTTTCATAATATCTTTTATCAGCATAACCATCTTTATGAACACTAAGATACTCGCTTAAATTAAAAATTTTAAATTCCTTTTTAACATCTTGTTTAGTTCTTAAGAAAGTGTTTACAACAACATCCCATATATACTCATAAGTTTCGTTAGTTCCATAATTTAATTGTTTCATTTCCCAAGCATAATCTTTAGCAATAATTTCATTTCTTGTAAGATACGCATTTTCTTTCTTTATTTGATAAAGTCTTTTTAATAATTCTTCAGTCATTATATCCACCTCTAACGCTTTAATATATTAGCATAATTACTAAAATAGTGTCAATGTAAAAATCACCTAGTTAGGTGATTTAATTACTTAATATCCGTAAATTCTAGTAACTTCATAAACATTCTTATAAATAGGGAAGATAATCCTTCAGTACGAAGTTTCTTAATTAAGATTCTTTTTCTACCAATATCGATATCACTAAATATAATCTCCGCAATTTTTTCTTTTAAAGTAGTAGG
>CANQHM010000082.1 GCA_947623845.1 uncultured Bacilli bacterium
GAAACTTATGAACATTTTAAAGAAATGCAAGCTGATATTGAAGTTTTAGGTTTAAATATTTGGATTCAAAGTGGTTATCGTAGTTATAATTTCCAAAATGGTTTATATACTAATTATGTAAATCGTGATGGTAAAGAAGCGGCGGATACTTATAGTGCTCGTCCCGGGCATTCCGAACACCAAACTGGTTTAGCATTCGACTTAAACACTATTTCTACTGATTTTGCTTATACTCCTGAAGGTAAATGGATTCATAATAATGCTTATCTATATGGTTTTATCTTAAGATACCCTGAGGGTAAAGAAAGTATCACTGGTTATATGTATGAACCATGGCATTTAAGATATGTTGGAAAAGATCTAGCTGCTAAACTATATAATAATGGTGATTGGATAACTTTAGAAGAATATTTTGATTTACCAAGTACTTATGAAAATTAATATCTCGTATGAGATATTTTTTGTTAAAAAATTTAGAAATATTATGTTACAATATAGATATAGGGAGGTTTAAAAAATGTTAAAAAGTGAATTAATAGCATTAAGAAAAATGTATCAAGATGAACTAGATCGTCGAAATGAATTATTAAAATTATTACAAACTGAAGAAGTAAAAGCATATTTAAAACTACGTGGTGAAAAAACTCCTTCTATAGAAGAAATAGATATCTATAAGATAATAGAAGAATATTTAAAAAAATATAAAATTCAACAAACTAATGATATTTATATTTGTACTAATGCTGTATATTATTATACTGAATGTAGTTGGGGTGAGAGGACTACAAGAATTACTATTAATCCTAATATCGATTCTAAAGAAGCTCTTGATAGAAAATATAAAAATATTGAAAATGGTACAACAATAAGTGCTACCACTGATAAAAGAAGAGTAAATCTATATGCGAGTTGTTTATGTTCTGATTTTGAGCAACAATATATTGTTTTAAATCCTTATAATACTTGCGAAAATGAAAATGGTTACGCCGAATTACGAAATATGTTTTTTGCAAATGCCATTAAATATGGAGAACCTGAAAGTTTAAAACTATTGTTACAAAAGTATCCAAGAACTTATCCTAGTAAAAACGTCTAATTTGACAAAACCCCAAAAAATGTTATAATACCTCTTACCAAAGGGGTGTTTTTTAATGGTCATAAAATATATATATGATGGTATGAGTATTAAAGATTATTGTCGTGCTCATAGTATACCTAAAGAATCTATTTATACACGTATTAGTTATTTAAAAAAATTATATCCTAATCTGTCACCTGATGAACTAGTATCTTTAGCTATTAATTCTTATGCTACTAAATCAAAATCTAAATATCATCGTGGTGGTATGAGTTTATATACTTACTGTGATAAAAATAATATCAAAAAGTATACTATTTATAATCATATAAAAATCTTAAAAAGAGAAAATCCTGATTTAACTGATGATGAACTAGTAGAACAAGCTTTTACCCGTAACTTTAGAGAAGATCAAATCATTTATTATTGTGGCGATACCTCTCTTTATAAATTCTGTCAAGAACACCAAATTCGATATCAAAGTCTTCGTAACTGGTTATCTCAAGAACTTGCGAAAAATCCTCATCAATCAGTCGAAGAATTAATAAACTTTAAACTTAATGGTGGTAATAATAAAAATCGTTGGTATTATTTAGGTATTCCTCTAAAAGACTTTTGTCTTCATAATGATATATCTTATGGTAGTATTCGTTATTACCTTTTACAACTTACTAAAAAACCTAAACATGCTACTTGGAGTGATGATAAATTAGTTGCTTACTTAGTTGAAAAAAGATTTAAAATAAGTAATCTTCCTTTAGAAGAATACTGTAATTCTATTAATTTCCCTTACGATGTTATGCATAATCTCTTAAAACAAGAACTAATAAAACATCCTGATTTAAAATTTAGAGAAATTCTTCATACTGTTATCGCCACTATTAATTATTATCGTCTAACTAATTATCAAAGAATTAAAAAATTTCCAGAAGAAATAAATAATTACTTAAAAGATAGTACTAATATTTACTTAACTAAAAAGAGGAGTTATTTAAATGAGTAGAAAGTATATCTATCAAGGAATGCCTTTAAGTGAATACTGTAGAAAAAATAATATACCTAGAAACCCTATTTATATTCGAATTAAAAGATTAAAAGCAAAATACTCAAATTTAACAGACACTGAATTAGTATCTTTAGCTATCCAAAAAGAAATAATGCCAAAACATAAACACATGTATCAAGGTATTCCTTTAAAAAAATATTGTGACCAAAATAATATTCCTGTAAAAAAAATTTACAATCGCCTTACCAATTTAAGAAAAAAATACCCTAATTTCACGGATTCTGAGTTATTAAAATTAGCTATTGAAGGAAAACATTTTTCTAAATATATCTATAAAGATCAACCTTTAAAAGAATATTGTAATCAAAATGGTATATCTTATTCTACAATTTCCAAACATATTAGAAAATTAAAAATTGATAGTCCTAACCTTCTTATAGAAGAAATAATCACTAAAGTTTTAGAAGAATACACTAATTCTTTTAATAAAAATAATTCCTTATCCTCTAAAAAAAACACTTTGCTTTATAAAGGTCTATCTTTAAAAGCCTTCTGTGCTAATAAAGGAATACCTTATTCTACAATTTATCAAAAAATAGAAGAATTAAAATTAGATTACCCTAACCTTTCTTCTGACGAATTAGTAAATAAAGCTCTAAAAACTTACTATAATCCTTCTTATAATATTAATCGTTTCTTTTATTTAGGGACTTCTTTAAAAATATTTTGTCTTAAAAATAATATATCCTATGAAGACACTTTAAATTATTTATATTCTTTTTTAGACAAAGAAGAAAATTATGCCTATGTTAATGAATTAGTAGCTTATTCCGTAGAAAGAAATTTTCTTATTAATGGCATCACTTTAAAAGATTATTGTCTTACTAATAACCTGTCTTATGAAGAAATCCATAAACTTTTGGAACATGAACAAAAAATTCACTATGATACTAAATTTAGAACTATTCTAGATAATGTTATTTATAGGATAAATGAATTAAAGTTCAAAATTAGCAAAAATAATGTCAATACTTTAACTTTAATTGTTACTATTCACAGCTAAAGTAAGAAGATAGTAAAATGCTTCTTATTTTTTGTTGTTGATAAATACCTGAAATTT
>CANQHM010000083.1 GCA_947623845.1 uncultured Bacilli bacterium
AACTGACTAAAAGATTGAATAAAGAAATAAAATCTCATACCTCTACTTCTGGCAACGGATACAACTGTTTCTATGGCATCTAATGGCGGACAGTTAGCGAACTCATCTAATATCCATTCTACTTTTATAGGTAATACACCATTATTTGATGGAATATTTGCAAATTTAGTTAAATCCTTTATAAGCATACCTATAATTATTGTTACTAGTTGGAAGTACGCTCTATCTTCATCTGGAACAATTATATATAATGCGGTAGGTTTTTTAGCAACATTCGTAAATTTAAATTCACTTGTACTAGTAATATTTTCAACATTTAAGTCATCAAAGATGGACATTTTTTGACCAAAGACCGCAGTTATACTTTTATATGTATTTTCTGATGCGGAGATTATGGATGTTAAATAGTCCTTTGATAAACTACCATATTGACGTGAACTTAGATTCTTTTGTAAATAACTTTGATTTTCTTTTGTAAGTGATGAGTTTTGGAATTTCTTAACACTTGATATACTAATTTTATTTTCATCGATTAAACCACTTTTATAATCTTCAATAAAAATACCAACAATTCCAATAAATAATTGTTTAGAGGCATTTATCCAATATGGATCCTTAGTATCCTTTTCTGTAAATATTAAGTTAGATAATGAGATAATTAAACGGTTAGTTTCAGCTTGATGGCTAGAACTTTTATTTTGATTATCTTTAACTAATGATATTAATTCTTCATTATTCTTACTTTCTAAGTATTCTTTTATATTATTAGAATATTCTTCCATATAAGAAGCTTCATCATAAAACTTTTTATTCTTTAAGTTTTTACTAATTACCTCTGAATCATTTTTAATGATATCTATAATATAATTTTCAAGGTTGTATTGTTCTTTTATTTTATTTACATAATTATTATTACTTAGCATCTTAGTCATAGATATTTTATTAATCTTAATGAAGTGAGATAAAAAGAACATCATACACTTATAATAGCGACAATGTTCTTTCCACTCATCTATAATTGGTTGCATTATATTAATTTTATTAGATTTAGCAGGATTTCTAAAATCTATTGTAATAATATCATAACCGTTTTCTTCAAATATTTTACCCGTATTTCTAAATAATTCACCTTTAGGATCTGTTATAACTATTGAATGCTTTTCTTTAGCAGTGGCAAAATGAATTGATAAGGGAATACTTACGGTTACTGATTTACCACTACCTGTTGAACCTACTAAAAGGAAATGAGGAGATTTGTTATCAAAATATACGTTCTCAAATCTCCCATTTACCTTTTCATACCAGACAGGGAACCCTACTTTATTTATATTATTTAAAGTTTCCTTATCAAAGTTAGTTTTTATTTCCTTCATATCGGCAAATTTACTAGAACCATGCTCATTTTTATTCTCTAACTTTTTTCTACTGATTTTTGGTTCTAAATATAGGATATAGAAAAAAGCTAAAATTACCAATAACAAGATAAAATATTCAATTGGACTTATCGGATTAAACTTTATACTCTCCATTATAACTCCATAAATTCTTTATAATTTTCTTTTAAAAATTCGTTATATTCTATAAACTTATCAAGATCAAGAGGCGTATAAAGTGGATGTCCATAATAATCTTTATTTGTAGTACATACTTTTAGTTCACCATTTTTTAAACAATATAATTTACCTTTTTGATTTTCATAATATTTTTTTATATTTTCTTCTCTTTTTTCTGGGTCAATTTCATGTAATACATAATATTTTTCTGGATTAAGTTCTCTATCTGATTCCAATTTAATACACTCTTTTAAATTACTTGTTAAAATACCATTAATAACACCTCTATATTTTTGATAAGTTTTAGTTATTCCTATATCTTGCACATCATCAAAATAACTGTTAAGAAGTGGATTCTTAACTAAATTTGATAATTTAGTACCTTTTGCTGGATAAAAGTTTCCAATAATTATGTCTGATATTAATTTTTCATACTTTTCTTCAAATGTTTTACCTTCATAAAGATTATTAATATGGTCGTATGTCAATGGTTTCCAACATGAATCAGCCAAATCAGCAGAAATAATATTATTTTTTTTATCCATTTTTATATTTTTTATATGATAATAACTCATAATAGCACCATATAGCCCTTTTCTTTTTGAAAATCTTTTTCTTTTAAAGCATCAGTTAGGTAATCGTGAAGATACTCAAGCATTAAATAATCTCCACCATCATAAATTTGGTCTTTAAGTTTTTGTAAATTAATTTCATAAAGTTTTTTCATTTAATTATCTCCTTTCTATAATTCCATATCATTTGACGTGTCAACCACTTTGTTTTTTTCTTCATTTGGTAAAACATAATTTAACATTTCATCTTCCATATATTCAAATGGTTTAAACTCGCTTGGTTCAACACCGTCTAAGTAATAATAATTTAATGGGAAAAATTCATACTTACTATCTCTAGTTTCTTGATATTCATGTGTTTGTAAATCATAAGACATATATTCTTTGCCTTCTGGCGACAATAAATATCCAGAACCATCGGAATATTTATACCAAAACCAACCATCTCCTAATTTTTTACATGGCATTTTATAGGGTTTAAAACCCTCTTCATATTCTTCATATTTTGCTTTTTCTAATTTTTTATCTATTTGATTCCAATCAAGTAAATTATTTATATGAGAAACAAAGTCTAAAACACTTTTTTTATCATAAGATTTTAATAATAGAAAATCAGATAATAATTCTTTATCTTCTATCCTTCCACCATCACAAAAGACATACTCTTCCAATTCAGGAGAAAACTTTTCACAAGTAACTAAAAGATTATTTTGTTTTACTCTTATACTCCCTAAATGTGGTTTAGTCATATCAAATTCGCATAATTCAAAAAATTTTTCAAAATTGAAGTTAAAACAGTACCTTCCTTTCTCTACCTTGGATATTTCACTTCTTTTATCCATTTTTTTTAGATCTTCTTTAATTGATTCTTCTAAGCTGTTATAACAATTTTGAATATAAATATCCTCTACTTTTTTATTATAAATTGATATATTAGATGGTTTATACTTTAATCTTATTAAACTTTCACTAAATAAAGAATTGACATCTAAATCTAAATCTTCGTATGATTGATTACACTCCAATTTAACAACTTTATTCATTATAGGATTATAATTATAATAAAAGACTGTCATAGA
>CANQHM010000084.1 GCA_947623845.1 uncultured Bacilli bacterium
TCTTTTATAGCGGTGGTAGCGGCGATACTACCATCACTTACTGCGGTCGTTAGTTGGCGTAAATTTTTAACACGGGTATCCCCAGCAACATAAATACCATCAGTTTTAGTATGTACACCATCTAAAGAAATTATATAACCTTTATCATCAATATCAACAACATTAGCAAATATTTCATTATTAGGAGTTTTACCAATGGCGATGAATAAAGCGGAGATGGGGAGAGTGGTTTCTTTTCCCTCGTTATTTTTTACAGTAATACTTTCTAGTTTTTCTTTTCCAGTTAACTTAGTAACCGTGCTATTTAAAATAAATTCCACATTATCTTTAGTTTGTAATTCTTTTAAGTATTTATCTTCGCCCCTAAAGGTATCTCTTCGGTGAATTAAATAAACTTTATTAACAATGTTAGTTAAATATAGAGTATCTTCTAAAGCGGTATTACCACCACCTAAAACGGCGACGTCTTGATTTTTATAAAATGCGCCATCACAAGTAGCACAATAAGATATACCTTTACCTAAAAAATCTTTTTCTTTAGGAATATCTAAATGGCGATTTTGAGCACCATTAGCAATAATGATACTTTTTGCTTGGTAAGTATTTTCTTTAGTGGTAACTTCTTTATCGGGAGTTATTTTTAAAACGGTTTCATATTTTATTTCGGCGCCTAAAGAAGTTATTTGGTTGTAAAGGGTAGTAGCATAATCATAACCACTTATTTTTTCAATACCGGGGTAGTTCTCAATCATATTAGCATTGATAATTTGGCCACCATAACTTTGAGATTCTAAAACTAAAACTTTTTTATTAGCCCGTTTAGCATAAAGAGCAGCAGTCATACCAGCAGGACCCGCTCCAATAATAATGATATCGTACATAAGCATCTTCCTTTCGTTTTTATTATACACTAAAAAAGAAAGTTATCGCAAACTTTCTTCATAATTTTACTTAATAATGGAAAGTAAAAGAGAAATAAATTCTTCTTCAGTTATATTAGTTGTTTTAATACTAAAGTTAGTATTTTTATAGGTAAATTCAGTAAAATAATGGTTATTATCTTGATATATTTTTAAAGAAAAATTATTGATATAAGAAATTTTATCTCCCTCCTTAAAAAAATCTTCTTTTGCGGGGAGGTAATCTTTAGAAAATGATAGAATTATACTTCGATAGTTTTCTTCATCGTCATTATAGTAAACATAACGATAATTGTTTAGGTATTCTTCATTATCTTCATTCTGCGCATATAGGGCGTTGTAACTAGTTTTGGTTAAATCATTGGGAAGTGCAATCCCATCTTTTAGGGCATCTGGCCACGGATAGTTTATAGCATTTAAGGGAACAATTTTGTAGGAAACAAGTAAAGCTCCATCTTGTTGCATTTCATTAATTTGAATATTAGGGGTAGTATTACTAAATGTTTGCTGTTTTTGTTCACTATAAAAATCAAAATTGTCATTAATTGGAACAAATTTTTTAGGAGGATTAGATAAAATGATACTAAGTACAATAACTAATGAGATAGGAATTAAGGTTAATTTAAAATAATTTAATTTTTTATTTTGAATTTTATGCATAATAGAATTTTTAATATCTTCTTTAGCAAATTGGTTTTGAAATACTTCTTTTATTATATTCTTTCCCATAATTAAACCTCCTTATCTAAATAAACTTTGAGTTCTTTTAAGGTGCGATATAAATAATTTTTAACATTAGATACACTTATGTGTAATTTTGCAGCAATGTCTTTAATAGGTAAATCTAAGTAATAATATAAATAAAAGATTTGAGCAATAATAATTTTTTTCTTTTTAAGAAATTTCCATATAGAATCAATATCTTCTTTTCTAATAAAGTCTTCTTGCAAATTAAAATCATCAGGTATATTTAAAGAGGGATCAATATCGTTTTTATTAGAGAAGAAAGTCGTAAGTTTAGTTTTGTATTTAAAACGATAATATTCTTTAACTTTGTTTTTGGCGATACCGAGAAGATAAGCGTTACTAATCCTTTCTTTTTTCTTTTTAAGTTTGTTAAAAAGAGCAAGATAGATATTTTGAACGATATCTTTAACATCTTCAATATTTGAACAATTACAAATGACGTAAGTTAAGACGTTTTGATAAGTTTCGTCATATAAATTATTAAATGTTTTTAAGGTTTCTTGATCAAGCACTTTAGCACACCTCATTATATTAGTTGTCAGTTTAATGGAAAAAGTTTCATAAAAAAAGCAAATTATTTATTTGCTTTAAGATTATTTAGCAGGACGCGCATTATCATATACTTTTGCTAAATATTCGTCATCATAATGTTTATCACAGAATCTTCCAACAAAAGTTTTTGGTGGAATACCGTTATCACGTAAGGTTTTACGATTAATAGCAATAACGGAGATTGAGATATCAAATGATAAGAAAACGAATAAGACGAGAGCAATACAATTTGCTACTTTATGAGGCATCTTCGCATACCAACTATTGATTTTAGGATAGATTACATTAATAAATAGTAATACTAGTAAGCCCCAAAACATCATGAATGGTACTGTGGTTCGGCCGCCAATATTTAAAAAGTATGATGAGTAATCCCAAGATATAGTACCAAAGAATAGTTCTTGGAAGAAACTTATGAAATATTCTACGGCTCCTCCAAGTAAGGCCCCATATAGGAAATTTTTATACCATTTGCGTTCTTTAAAACCAAAACATAAATAAACTAATACAGCACCGATACCATAAACGGGACAGAATGGGCCATATAATAAACCACGACGAGAAGCCCACGAAAAACTACCAGTTTTTATCAAACTATTGATAATATGTAGTAATTCTTCATAATAAGTTCCAAAAACACAACCAATTACAAAGATTAGAATAATCTTATTAAATATTTCTTTTTTAGCTTCCTTGGTCATTTTTTACCCCTCTTTCAAAAAACAACTGCAAATAAGATTAAGATGATTAAATTATAGCACAAAACTACGATTTTGACAAGGTTTCACCGCTTATTTTAGGAATATTCTAGTTACTATTCACAGCTGAAAATTAAATAACGCAAAGTAGACTAAGCAAAAAACTTAGTTTATTTTTATTTCTTCTAA
>CANQHM010000085.1 GCA_947623845.1 uncultured Bacilli bacterium
GTTAAGACTACAGCGATGGCGACTAAGATTAAAGTTATACTAGTACAGGCAACAGAAGCAATACTTAAACTAAAATTACGAACAACACTTTTAAAAGCTGAACTGATATTTCTTCTTAATATTCTAATGGCTTTCATGAACTTTATAACTTCCTTTCAATGAGTCATTAATTTTAACTCCGTTTTCAATAGCAATAACTCTTTTTTTCATTCGATTAACGATTTCTTTATCGTGAGTTGCCATAACCACAGTAGTTCCATCTTTATTAATGCTATCAATTACTTTCATTATTTCTTTAGAAGTATCAGGGTCTAGGTTTCCGGTAGGTTCGTCGCAGATTAATAGTTTTGGTTCATTTACAATGGCTCTTGCGATACATACTCTTTGTTGTTCTCCTCCTGATAATTGATTAGGGAAACTTCTAAATTTTTCTTTTAATCCAACTTTTTCTAAGGCTTTTAAAACTTTTGGTTTTATTTCATCATTTTTAAGACCTAGACTTTCTAAACCAAAGGCTACATTTTCATAGACAGTTAGTTTAGGAAGAAGTTTAAAGTCTTGGAAGACAACCCCGATTTTACGACGGAGTTTATATATTTTACTATTTCTTAATTTAGCAACATTAATACCCCCAACTATTACTTCACCTTTAGTTGGTTTTTCTTCTCTATATAACATTTTGATTAGAGTAGATTTACCAGATGCGGTTGCCCCAATAACAAAGACAAATTCGCCTTTTTTTATTTCAAGGTTTAAATCAGCGATGGCTGTTTGACCATTTTTATATATTTTATAACAATTATTTATTTCAATAAATTTCACTTTATTACCACCTCTATTATATATAATTATATCATATATTTAGTCATTTAAGAATGCCAAATGTTGCCGTTTTACACCACCCGCTACTTCATAACAGTCTGTAACAACTAGGAAAGCATTAGGATCGATACTTAAAATGGTTTCTTTAAAATAATAATAATCACTAGTTTTTACAACACACATTAGGATTTTACGGGCTTTTTTACTGAAGCCTCCCTCACTATCTAGAATGGTAACGCCAGATTTTAATTCGTGTAAGATAAAGTCTTCAATTTTTTTATTTTCTTTAGTGTAGATATAAAACATTTTACTATCACTGATACCAATTAAGATGCGATCTATTAACTCAGTATTAATATATAAAATGATTATAGAATAAATAAGAATGGTGAAACCAAAAGTAAAGCCCCCAATGATTATGATAATGGCATTAAGGTATCTACTTGCTTGACCTTCAGGAATTTTACAATACTTACTTATTATTTGCATTAAGATATCCCCACCACCAGTAGTAAAACCGGCTTTAAAGACTAAGCCATAACCTACACCAGCTAAAACGCCCGCAAGAAGTATCGTGATGATGATAGCGTCGAATTCAAAATAAGGAGCGAGTTTATCGGCTAGGGGAATGGTGATATTTATAAGAAAAGGGTATAAAAGGGTGCCGGCTAGAGACCGTAAGGTTTTTTCTTTACCTAGTAAGAAGAAACTAAAACCCGCTAAGATTAAACTAGATACCGTTATGAATATTTGGGGATTAATAATATCGGCTAGAATAATGGAAAGTCCACTAGTACCACCCATTATTAAGTTATGAGGTAGCAATATTAAATTATAATCAATTGCTAAAAGGAATGTACCGATAACAAACATTAAAATTCTAAGTATTCGTCCTTTATGTTTTTGCATTTTACCACCTCTATCATATAGATTATACTATATTTTTCTTCTTTTGCCCATATGTAAAAGAAAAAATGTACCGAAGTACATTTATGAACCCTAATTATTCGTTTTTTAAATTGAGACTTATTGTAAGTTTTTTAATTCGGCGATTGAGAGATTAGTAATGTCGCTTACTTCTTCTATGGTGTAACCTTTTGCTAACATGTTTTTAGCTGTTTGTTCAATGCCAGCTTCTTTCCCTGATTCGTATCCATCTTCTTTGGCATCTTCTAATTCTGTATTGTGTTCTAACTCTTGTCTTGTTAGTTCACAGTAGATGGCAATCTCTTCTTCATCTTCATTAAACTTCTCTACTTGCTCTTTTAACTTATCTTTTAGTTCTTTTTTCATTTCTATTCCCTTTAAACTTTCTAAGAACTCTTTTAATGTACTTGCTAATATTAAAGTACACCATTTGTCAATTCTATCTCTATTATAAGCCTTACCTTTTATTAAATCAACCATTATTATACTTAAATAATCGATGATATCCATCGTAAACTCTAAGTTTCGATAGTTAACTAAGTAGAAAGGTTCCACTGTATATCTTAAGTTTCCTCCTCTATTTAGATTTATTTGAATACTATTTCCAACATTATTATAACTTTTTTTAATCTTTTTTAATTGGGTAGCATGAACAGCACTTAAATATACTAAGTTTCTTCTCTTTAGACCTTCTCTAAACCTATTATTTAATTCTAAATTAATTAGATTTTTATCAATTTGGGCGACGATATCTACTTGTTTTTGAGCATTGTTCTTATTAACGGTTGGGAGATTTCGATGCTTTAATAAGACTTTGTTTCTTAAAAAACCTCTTTCATAACCAAAGACATCTTCTAGTAATGCTTCTAAAATTTCGATATTATCTTCATTACCAAAAATCCTTGTAAATAAAGGGTCATATGATAACGGCATAAAGACATTAGTTTTAGTCATATTGTAATTCACCTCCTTCTATTTTTCAGGGACGTAAATCACAATACATAAAAGCAAAATAAAAGTAAAATTACAGATTTTCGTGATTTTTAACAAAAACTGTATTCAATTTAAAAAATCTGCTAAGCAGATTTTCGAAATTGGTTAACGAATTTTAAAAATTTGTAAAATTAATATTTTTTGATAATTTTACACGAATTTGACAGAAATCAGTGCGTATTAAATAAATTATGTTATAAAAGCATATATTTAATCGAGGTGAATAAAAATGAATGGAACATATTATCCAAATCC
>CANQHM010000086.1 GCA_947623845.1 uncultured Bacilli bacterium
TTTGTATTCTAAAGATGGCGAGATAATTATTAGAATACCTAGTGAAGAAGAAAATGAATAAAACTACCAAACTTAAATGAATGGTAGTTTATTTTTTAGGGTAAGGTTTTCTTTCATTGGTTCTGCCGATGATATAATCGATACTTAGGTTATAGAAATCGGCAAGTTTTTCTAATTGTTCTACGGGTATAACTCTTATACCGATTTCGTATTTGGAATATTGTTGTTGAGTGGTATTTAAAACTTTTGCTATGTCTTTTTGCTTATAATCTCTATCTTCTCTAATCTCTTTTAATCTTGATATGTCCATATAATCACCTTCAATAGAATTATTGCATACACCTGAAAAGGTGTATTGACTTTAAGCTCAAATGGGTGTAATATTTATAATATAAACACCCTATCAAGTGTATGGAGGAATGCGATATGAGAAGATTTAATCCAGATAAAGAGTTAAATAAAGTTCAATATGGAGATAGAAAAAAGTTACTTGGAATTATAGTATTCTTACTAGTTATTATAGCAGTAGGAAGCACTTACGCACTATACCAAGTAAGACACACTAAGAGTTTAGTTTATACAACTGTTGAAGATTTTAGTAAAGATATTAAATTGGCAGTTTTCATAGATGGAATAAAAGCTACAGATTTTCCTAATAAAGATGATAATTATATTTATGATAAAATAATATGTGATAACAATGATGATAAACATGTAACAGCTTATTGGAATTATGATAAATGGAAATTGGAATTAAAAGCAAGTAAGAAGGCTAAATGTAATGTTTATTTTAAAACTGGAACAGATAGAAGTGGTGCAAATCCTCCTGAATTATATCAAGGATTAATTCCTGTTACTATAGACGATGATGGGACAATAAAAGTAGCTGATACCTCCAAAGAATGGTATAACTATGATGCAAAACAATGGGCAAATGCGGTAGTAGTTAATAGTACTAAGTATGCTGAATTAACGGAAGATAATAAAGTAAAACAAGATAAAGTTGGCGAAACTCTTAGTTTAGAAACCGACATTCTTCAAATGTATGTGTGGATCCCAAGATATAAATATCAATTGTTTAATGCTGTAGTAGGAGAAACTGTTTCTGAACAAATGATTAATATAAAATTTGAATCAAACGACCAATCTACAGGAACAACCAAATGTGAAATAGCAAGAAATGGAAAAGAAACATGTATATATGATGATAATGGAAACTGGTATACTCATCCCGCATTTACTTTTGGAGAAACCGAATTAAAAGGTATTTGGTTTGGGAAATTTGAAAGTGGTAATTCCCAAGAAGACATAAAAATATTACCAAATATGGAACCAATATTAAATATAAATTTATCAAGCATGTTTAAAATTAGTCGAAACATAGAAACAAATAATAAGTATTCTTTAAATAAAGATGAAGTAGATACGCATATGATGAAGAATATGGAGTGGGGAGCGATGGCATATCTAACGCACTCTAAATATGGGTTATGTGGAAGTAATGGTATATGTACAAGAGTAGTTGCAAATACGGAAGAAAAGAAAACAGGGTATGATAATGCTCATAATTTATGGAATACTGAAAGTGGAGTAAAAGCAAGTACTACTGGAAACATATATGGGATATATGATACAAATGGTGAATCGTGGGAATATGCTATGGGGGTTATAATAGATGAGCAAGGAACAGATATATTATTTTCGGATAGCGGATTTACTAGTGCAACAAAACCTAATGAAAAATACTATGATTTATACGAATATGACTCAAGTAGTGATGTTACTCATGAAAGGGGTCATTTAGGAGATGCAACGAGAGAGACCTTAAAAATACCTAATAATACCAATGGTGCTTGGTTTAATGATTGGACTCACTTTCCTTATAAAGAACGATCATGGTTTAATCGTGGTGCGGATTTCGCAGAACCTGGGCAAGATGGAATATTTCTCTTTTATTGGAATACAGGACGCCCTATTGCTGATACTTCTTTTCGTGTAATCTTAACTGCTCAAGATGGTATAGATTAAATAGATAATTTTATAGGTTATCTATTTTTTAATTAAAGGAATATTTTTCTTTTCTTTTAAGGAATTTATAGTATAATAAACTGATAGGTGAAAGAAATGAAAAGTATTGTACTTAATAATGTAAGTTATAAAAATGATAAAGTTACAATATTAAATAATCTTTCATTACAAGTAAGTGAGGGTAATCCTATAACCATAATTGGTGATAGTGGAAAGACAACAATTATTAGAATTATTGAACATAAACTAGCTTGTGAGGGAGAGATTAAAATAAACGGCATACCCGTAAATGACGATAATTTTCGTTTGCTTTCCAAATATTATAAAGTTATAGATAAAGATATAAAATTTAAAAGAAAAAAAGTTAAAGAAGAAATATTACATAGTTTAAGTAAGAATACATTAGAAGTTAAAGAAAAAAAAGAAATGTTAGAAACGTTACTTAATAAGTTTGATTTATTTTCGATTATGAATTTAGATGTAGAAAGATTGGGAAGAATAGAAAGTTATTTATTAAAAGTAGTATGTGCTTTAATAGAAAGACCAGCATTTTTAATTCTTGATAATACTTTAGAAGAATTTAATAAAGGGCTAAGAACAAAGATATTTAAGTATTGTAAGAAGAATAAGATTACAATAATTAATATTACGAGTAATTTAGAAACTAGTTTAGATACTAAATATTTGTACTGTTTATATAAAGGAAAAGTTATTCTAGAGGGGAATATACCTGAGGTATTTAAAGAAGAAAAGATATTTAAAAGATTAGGGTATAATTTACCTTTTATAGTAGATATGTCAATACAACTTGGGTATTATGAACTTACGGATAAGATATACCTAGATAAAGATGGGTTGGTGAGAGACGTATGGAAATAAGATTTGC
>CANQHM010000087.1 GCA_947623845.1 uncultured Bacilli bacterium
TTAATTAAGATTCTTTTTCTACCAATATCGATATCACTAAATATAATCTCCGCAATTTTTTCTTTTAAAGTAGTAGGTATTGGTAAATCATTAATAATAGAATCAATATCATCGTTAATAATCCGTTCTGCATCGATTTCAATATCTTTACCTTTACAATTTACGGTTAATTGTTTAGTAGTTGGTACATCGGCAATACAAACGACAAAGTCATTATCTTCGACATAAGATTCACAAACAGTTTCTTCACCACCAATGAAAGCTTTAACATTTTCGGCAGCCCGAGTATTTCTAAATCTTATTCGGTAATCTCTTAAATCTGGGATAATACCACTTTTACCTTCTAATGGTCTTATAATTAAAGTATAGTTATTTGCTAAATAGTTATATTCAATTCGCGTTATAATATAATAACCATCTTCGTATAAACTACTATAACCATCATCTTCATATAAATCATAAACATTAGATTCCCCTGGGAAGACATGTAATTCCATAGAACGTGGTGGGTTCGTAACATTAATATTTTCTTCTAAATCGGCCATTGGAATGATAGTACCCTTTTTGGCGAAGACAGGATAATCTTCATCTTTATAGAAAATAACATAACGTTTATCACCTAAGAATTTTTTACCGGTTTTAAAGTCATACCAAGTACCAGCGGGAATATAGATTCTTTCAACACTTCGGTTCATTACTTTATCTTTAGGAACAGTAATAGGTGCAACTAAGAGTTCACTACCAAAATAATATTCATTTTTATATTCTACTTCATCATAAATACCAGGAGTTTTATAATATAAAGGTTGGATTAAAGGTAAGGCATACTTACTATATTTAAATCCTTCAGTATAAAGATATGGAACTAGACGATGTCTTAGGGTAGTATATTCTCTTACAATACTTAAAGTTTTAACATCCCAATTCCAAGGTTCTCTTTTATAGTAATGACCATCTTTAGATGCAAAACGGAAGATTGGGCTGTAGGTACCAAGTTGGACGTATCTTAGATATAACTCAGCATCTTCGATACCACCTTCAAAACCACCAATATCATGACTCCACCAAGAAATACCCATATTAGCAGCGGTATTATTAAAGTATGGTAAATCATTTAGGGTTTTCCAACTAACTAAAGTTTCACCAGAATATAAGACGGGGTATTTATGCATCGCTTTACCAGCATTACGGCTTAGAATTAGACCTCTTTGACCCTTATATTGAATATAATCATTAAAATGATAATAATTTAAAGCTCTTAGAGTTTGTTCATCTTCCGTATAATAATCAATCCAGTAGAAATCGACTCCTATTTCATGTAATGGTCTTATAAAATAGTAGAAGTAATTAGCTACATAGTTTTTATCATAAACATTAAAAGGAATTATTTGTTTCTCCGTAATACCCATATTTTTGGCAAAATCATTAAATCTTTCTTCGTGAGGGTGGATGCCTTCGGCGGGATCAATATTAAGTCCTAATCTTACGCCCCGTTCATGTAAATAAGTAACATATTCTTTAGGATCATAGTAATAATCCTTATTAAAAGTAAAACCACTTTTAAATCTATCAGGATTATTTTTATCTTTGATGTGCCATTTATCACTTAGTAAAAGAACACTACAAGGAATTTTATTACGATTAAAATTAATTAATAATTGTTTAGTATCATTAAAACTATAAGCAGAATTTTTATTCCACCATACTCCTAAAGCATAACGAGGTACTAAAGGGGGAACACCCGTAAGATAGAAATAATCTTTTAAACATTCACCAAAATTAGTGCCATACATAAAGACATAAGTATCAATTCTTACGCGTTCATCTTTAATTAAAGAACCATCTTCAATAAAGATTAAACTTTTAGAGTCATCAATACTTGCAAAGCCATCAATAGAAAATAAACCTTTTTCTTTAGTAACTAATTCTTTAACTTTGTTTTTTACTTCTTTAACATTTAGTTTTTGGCTACCATAACGGCTGAATTTTTCTTTATGGTCAAGATTACCAACCATCGTGTAAAGATTACGAGGTTCAGGATGACCATAATACCATTCTTTATCAGTGCCTAGTAAGTTAATACGTAAGTTGGTATCAGGAGAATATTTAGGACCTATAAATGGTTTATTTTTAACATATTGTAATTTAAAATATTTCGTTTCAATAACCAGATAGTTTTCATCTTCTTGGACTTTAAAATCAAAGAAAGGGAAATTACGATTACTTACTAATTCCGTAAGACGATTTTCAAATTTGCCACCTTCATCATATTCTAATCTTACTAAACAATTAGATAAAATACTGATACGATATTTTTCACCACGAAAAATTAAACGGTCATCACAACGTCCGTTATTTTGATTTATTTTATAATGTGCTCCAAAAGTAGCCACCCTAAACCATCTCCTATTATCTAAATTATATAAAAATAAGAGCGTATTGTCTAGATTTAAATTTATCTTGTTTTACTAACTCCTAAGGATTTTAGATAATTATCTAAAGCATTTAAAGCTTTATTATTAAATTCTGGGTCATCTAAATCAACACCAAGCGATGCACATACTTCCATAAGACTTTTATCTTGATATTTATCTAAGTTATTATTTAAATAAACCATATCTTTCATATTACCATATTCTAAAACATATATAGCTAGAATAGTTCCTAGAACATAACGATAATCCGCCGCAATAAATTCTTCACTGAGAATTTTTCCTAATAACTTAGGATTATCTTGTAATTCATCTTTGTGTTTTTCTTTAATTACTTCTAAAATTTTATAAAAATTTTTACACTCTTTTTCAAAATAATCTTTAGACATATTCATATAAAATTGTTTTAATAAAGTATAAGAAGTATCACTTAAATTTCCAAA
>CANQHM010000088.1 GCA_947623845.1 uncultured Bacilli bacterium
ATATAGAAATAGAATGGAACATTGAATTTTAAGAAATAATGATATTTTTGGACTTTTCCTATTCCTGCACACGGAGGTAAAGATCCGGGAACGATAGTGAATGGTATTTTAGAAAAAGATTTGAATTTAGCGATTGGGAAAAAATTAGAAAAAGAGTTAATTAAAAAGGGTGCTAGTGTAGTATTAACAAGAGATGGCGATTATGATTTAAGTAATCCCTCAGCCGAGAGAAGAAAACAAAGTGATTTTGATAATCGTATAAAACTAATTAATAATAGTAAAGCCGATATGTATTTATCAATTCATATAAATTATTTAGAAGATAAAGAATATAAAGGAGGACAGGTGTTTTATTATAAAACGGAAGAGAATAAGAAAATCGCCTTAAGTATCCAAAAAGAATTTAATAAAATAAGTGATGAAAGAGAGATAAAGAAAACCCCAAATATTTATATGTATCAAAGATTAAAAGTAAAAGGCGTGTTAGTAGAATGTGGCTTTTTATCTAACTATACTGAAAGACAAAATTTAGTTACAGAAGAATACCAGGAAAGAATCGCAGTAGCGATAACAAATGGGGTCATAAACTACTATAAATAATTTCACAAAATTTTCACAAAATGGTAATAAAAATTACACAAAATAGAAGTATGATTTTTATGTAATCTGTGATATAATTGTATATACTAGGTGATACTATGAATAAGAAGGAATTTAAAACTTTAGATGAACAGATACAAATACTAGAAGGTAAAGGGCTGGTTATTAATGATGTAGATTATGCTAAAGATGTCTTGTTAAGAGAGAATTATTTCTTTATTAATGGATATCGGCATCTATTCATTAAAAGCCAAAAGAATAAAGTTTTTATTCCAGGAACAACTTTTGAAGAAATATATGCAATGTTTAATTTTGATAGACAGATTCGAAACATTTTATTTAAGAACATCTTAATTGTCGAAAACAATGCTAAAAGTATTTTTTCTTATGTTCTTTCAAGTAAGTATGGGTATAAAGAAAGTTCATACCTTAATCCTAAAAACTTTAGTCAATCAAGAGATAGAGTAAAACAAGTAAATGATTTACTAAAGAAAATGAAAAGACAAATTAGGATTAATGGGGGACAACATACAGCAACGATGCACTATATGAATAATTATGGATTTGTACCATTGTGGATTGTGGTAAAAGTATTGTCTTTTGGAATAATTGGGGAATTTTTTACCATATTAAAATATGAAGATCAACAAGAGATTGCCAATATTTATCAAATTAGTGTGGAAGACTTACTTATCTATTTACCAATACTTGCTAATTATCGTAATGTATGTGCTCATGAAGATATTTTATATAATCATAGGTCACAAAGAGTAATACCAGATAATAAATATCATGATTTACTTAATATACCTAAGATGGATAGTGAATATATTTATGGGAAGAATGATTTATTTTCATTACTAATTATTTTAAAAAGAATGTTAAGAAAAGATGATTTTACAATGTTAATGAATGAGGTTTCTTATGAAATAGATATATTAGATGGTAAAGTAGATACTGTTTCAAGAAATAAAATGTTAGATAGTATGGGATTTCCTGAAAATTTTAAAGAGTTAGCGAGGGTAGAATAATAATGGAAAAGAAAGAAAATAAAGCAGGTAAGATTGCTTTAGGGATAGTACTATTTATTGCAAGTAGTGTTTTAGGAGCAGGTATTATGTATGGAATGATTATGTTATTTCCAAATATTGCGCCGACGATTAATAATATAACGAGAACAGAAAAAGAGGTTACGGTAAATGAGTTAGGTATTTCTGATGCTGTAGATAAAATTTATGATGCTGTTGTAGTTGTAGAAACGTTTAAGAGTGATAAGTTAGCAGCTTCGGGAACGGGATTCGTTTTTAAAAAAGATGATAAAAAAGCGTATATTATGACTAATCATCACGTTATTGAAGGGGGAGATAAAATTAAAGTTATCTTCACTAATGGGGATGAAGTTGAAACGGAAGTTTTAGGAAGCGATGCTTATACCGATATTGCGATTTTAGCATTAGAAGCAAAAGATGATATGACGGTAGCTGAACTTGGTAGTAGTGTTGATGCCAAAGTAGGTGATACGACATTCGCCATTGGAGCACCTTTAGCAGATGTGTATAGTTGGAGTGTTACAAGAGGAATTGTTTCTGGAAAAGATCGGTTAGTGGAAGTTAGTACATCTAATTATAGTAATAATGATTGGATAATGCGAGTTTTACAAACTGATACAGCGATAAATTCTGGTAATAGTGGCGGACCATTATGTAATAGTAACGGACAAGTTATTGGAATTACTTCAATGAAACTAGTTAGTAGTGGAGTTGAAGGTATGGGCTTTGCAATTCCAATTGAAGATGCTACGGAGTATGCGGATTTAATAATCAAGGGTGAAAAGTTATCTAGACCATATATGGGAATTTCGATGGATACGATTGATAATCGAGTAAGTTTATACTTTAATTATGGTATTACAGTTTCTGATAAATTAGATTATGGGGTAGTGTTAACATCTGTTAGTAAAGGTAGCCCTGCTGCCAAAGCTGGTCTTCAAAAAGGTGATGTCGTAGTTGAACTTGGTGGCGAAAAGATTAAATCAGTAGCAGAATTTAGATATAACCTATATACCCATGAAGTTGGCGAAGAAATTACGGTTAAGTATTTTAGAAATGATGAATTAAAAGAAGCCAAAGTAAAATTAGCAGCTAGTGATTAGCTACTAATTTTTTTTAATATGTGGTATAACCCGAGTTTGACAGTTTATAAAATTAAAAAAGTTTAATTTTTATTGAAATTAGGCTTTTCTTTTTGCAT
>CANQHM010000089.1 GCA_947623845.1 uncultured Bacilli bacterium
TTTCAAACTTTCCAAAAGAAAGTAGGTATGCTATAATTAAAGATAGTTAGGAGTGTTATTATGGATTTTGAAAAACTTGTATATGCAATATTAAATAAAGAACCAATATTTTATGTTTCCAATAATATTGATGAAATAAGAAAAGAAAAAGAAATAATTGAAAATAAATTAGATGAATTATATGTTGATGGTAGTATAGATGAAAATTATTTTCAAGAAGCAATAAAAGTAATAGATAATACTTATAGCTTACAAATTCAAAAACTTAATGATGATTTAGAAGCTTCTCAATTAAGATATGGTATGGCTTATGTAAAAAAATTAACTGGAAATTATCCTTCTATTTATAATGGTATTACCGGAACATTAAGTGAAAACCCCAAAGATGCTAAACTTAAAATTGGTTATAAAAGTCTTGATGATTTAAATGCTGAAAGAGAAAAAGCTATAAACATATTACATGAACAATATACTAGTGGCAAAGTAAATGATGAAGAATTAAATGAAATCGAAAATAAAGTTAATCTTGTTTATGATAATTTAACTCAAAGTTTACCAAATAAGCAATCTAAAAAATTATAATCTTATATTTCATCTCTAACTAGAGATGATTTTTTTAAATTAATTATATTTATAACCCTGTCCTACAACTTCAACTTTAACATTTCTTCTTTGAAGGGTTCTTGCATAAATTCTTGCATGTTCTTGTATTTCCCTAGGACTTAATTGTTCATAACGATTAGAATCAACAAATTTAGAATTAGCATATCTACATATTCCTACTCTAAAAGGATCTAATTCTTTTAATACTTCTAATGTTCTTTTAACATCATAAAGGGTTTCTGTGGGAAAACCCGCAATAATATTTAAATATAAATTGGTATAATTAGTTCTACGGATATTTTTTACAAAATCAATAATTTCTTCACTAGTAAAACCTTTTCTAATTAACTTTAATAATCTATCACTTCCCGATTCTAAGGAACCACTTATTTCTACTACTTTATGACTAGCTCCTAAAACCCTTTGAAAATCATTTTTTATGGCATCTTTAAATGAAAATCCTACTAATATTACTTCTTTAATATTTTCTTTTTTATCTATATAAGAAATAACTTCTGGTAACATATATTCATGATATAAATCTAAACCATATTGACAAATATTAGTCCCTTTTAAAAGAATTTGGGAACATTTTTCTTCATTTAAATGGTCTATTGTTTCTTTTAAGGCGTTTATATCGACACTTTTTAAAGGATATTTTTGAAAAGTAAGCTTACAAAAAGAACAGTTATTTAAACAACCATTAGAAATATAAATAACTGATGAACTATCTGGGTATTCATATGCTATACCAAAATTATTTATATCTTCTTCGCCAAATAAATCTTTGGAAATTAATTTTAATAATAAATAGGGTTGATTTTGGGGAATTATATAATCAATATTCTTTTTAAGCCATTTAGAAACATTTAATAAATCCGCATTATTTTTAAAACTTCTAGTAATACACCCTGTTAAATATGTTTTAGCACTAGCTTTTTTATTTTGTAAAATATAATCAATATAATTTAGCGTATATTGAATATTATATTGCGTACAAGCACAGGTTTCCGCAATAACAATAATATCTGCTTCCGATACGTCTTTAGTAATTTCAAAATTATCAGTTAATTTATCATAAATAAGATTATGTTGATAATTTAAACTACAACCATTTTCTTTTCCTAAAAAAATTTTCATAAATAACCTCTTTAAACATGGTTGTTAGTATAGCATAAGACTTTAAAAACTTCAATTATTTTAATACTCTATTTAAAATAACTTTCATCTATTAATGGCACAATATCAATAGCTGGTTCTTCATAGGGATGTACTTCTCTAAGTTTCCCTAATACTTTTTTTACGTTATTAATATCACAAACAAACTCTAATTTTTCTTCAAGAACATATTCTAATTTATTGTTTTTGCCAATATGTGGATGAGCATTCTCATTAGGTATAAAGGTTCCTAGTGCTTTGGTTGTTGTAGTACAACAAGTATAATTCCCAATTATTCCTCCTCCAGATTCACATACCGCTTTTCTAACTTCTTCGACTTTTTCTATAGGTATAGTAACAAAAATTTTAACTTTATTAACATTTATATTCATATTACTTTTCCTCCTTTTTTAATTTTCTTATTAATTTATCATGAATTGGTCTTATAAAATCACACATAGTTTCATTAGAAGCTTCGGAAAAAGGAACCCATTTTACCCCTTTAGATTCATCTTCTTTATATACTAATGGTAGTTTATCATCGGCTTCCATAATATATAAGATATCTAAATGCATATGAGCTGAAACATACTTTCCATGTTTAATATGACCTTTAATAGGGAGAGATTGGATAGCAAAAATATTTTTATCTATTACCTTTGCTTTTAACCCAGTTTCTTCTTCTACTTCTCTAACTGCAACTGCTAATAAATCTTCTTCCCCATCCGCATGTCCTCCCGGATAGATCCATCCTCCAAATATATTGTGATAAACGACAACCATTTTCGTTCTTTCTTTATTAACTACAAAAGCAGAAGCGGTAAAATGACCAAAAATATTATCTCTCGTTAAGACATCATCAAAAGTAGCAATAAATTTTAAAAATTCTTCTTTATCTTTTTCTTCTTGTTCATTAAAAGGTCTATAATTTATTATTTGGTCTTTTATATTCATAAGTTAACACCTCTAATAGTAATTATAACATACCGCGGACTATGTCCGCAACCTAACGAATAAAAAAAATCCAAGATAACCTTGGAATTTTTTAGT
>CANQHM010000090.1 GCA_947623845.1 uncultured Bacilli bacterium
ACTATTTAGTAATTATTTTAATCCTATTAACTATTATTATGGTTTATACTTCTTATAAAATATCACTAAAAATATTTAGTAAAAAAGAGTTCTAGCAAAAAAACTCTCACTTTATGTCCTGTTAAATACTCAAGTATTTTTATATAATCTTTTTTAGAAGGGAAAAAGTTTATGGACCAAGAGAAAATTGGTAAATTTATTGCAATTTGTCGAAAAAAACAAAATTTAACCCAAGAACAACTTGCCGAAAAATTAGGAGTATCATCTAAATCTATAAGTCGTTGGGAAAATGGAAGAACTCTTCCCGATTACTCCATAATAAAAGATTTATGTAAAACTTTAAACATAAGTATTAATGAATTATTTAGTGGTGAAAAAATAGAAAGTAAAAACTTTAAAGAAATTGCTGATAACAATCTATTATATGCTTTAGAAAATAGTGCCTTTACTCTAAAAGAGAAGATAAAATATTATGGAGATAAATGGGATAAAGAACACTTCTTTGAATTATCTATTGCCATGATTGTTATTGTTGGATTTATAATTTATGGTTTTATAAAAGATAATGGAATACAATTTATATTTATGATTATTGGTTTTACTTATGGAATATGGGAAAATAATAGAAAGAAAGCTTATATTGAAAAAAATGCTTATAAACAAATAAAAGATAAAAAGTAAACCTTTGGTATGTTTAAAAATTATCTATTAAATGTTATAGTTCTTCTTGAAAGGAGACAAAAATATGAATCAAGAAAAAATTGGTAAATTTATTGCTAAACAAAGAAAATTAAAAGAATTAACTCAAGAAGAACTAGCGGAAAAACTAGGTATTACTAAAAATGCCGTCAGTAAATGGGAACGCGGATTATGTTTAATGGATATGTCCTTATTAAAACCCCTTAGTGAAATATTAAACGTATCTATAAATGAAATCCTTGCAGGTGAAAAAATTCTTGAAAAAGATATTTCCAAAAAGAGTGAAGAAAATATCATTAAACTAACGGAATTAGTAAATTTAAAAACAATGAAATATGGAATTATTGGTATGTCTTTATTCTCTATTATTTTAATATTAATTTCTTTTTTTAAGGATACCAATATGGCATCTGTTGTCAGTTTGTTATGTGCTTATAACTCTGTAACTTTTTTAAGTCGTTATAAAATACAAAAAGATAACACCGATTTATTTACTGGTATAATGTTTTTTTGTGGTGTTATTTGTAATACTATTGCTTTTATTCTTTCTTAGTAGCAATAATTTCATTAATGTTTTATAATACTTACCAAGAGATGATTTAAATGATAATTAATACTGGAATGCGTACTGATATACCAGCTTTTTATTCTAAATGGTTATTAAACAGAATAAAAGAAGGCTTCGTTTATGTAAGAAACCCCTACTACCGTCATCAAGTAACCAAATATAATTTAGATCCAAACATCATCGACTGTCTTGCTTTTTGTACTAAAAACCCTCATCCTTTACTACCCCATCTTAAAGATTTAGATAAGTATAAACAATTTTGGTTTGTTACTATTACACCCTATGGTAAAGATATTGAACCTAACGTTCCCAATAAAAAAGAAGTAATAAATGATTTTAAAAAATTATCTACCCATCTCGGTAAAAATGCTGTTGCTCTTCGCTATGATCCTATATTCATAAATGAAAAATTTGATGTTAAGATGCATATTAAATGTTTTGCTAAATTACTAAGTGAACTTAAAGGTTACACGGAAGATTGTACCATTAGTTTTATTGATATGTATGATAAAGTAAAAAGAAATGCTCCTAATCTACGACCACCAACTATAGAAGAACAAATAGAACTTGCCAAGGCCTTTGCTAAAATTGGCAAACAAAATAATATAACCATTCACGCTTGTTGTGAAAAATCATTTTTAAAAGATTATGGTTTAGATATCACTGGCTGTATGAGTAAAGAAATTATAGAAAAAGCTATAGGTAACAAATTAAATGCTCCTAAAAATAAAAGTAAACGTATCGGTTGTAATTGTTTGCTTGGTAATGATATTGGTGCTTATAATACTTGTATGCATTTATGTACTTATTGCTATGCCAATGCTAATCCCTCTTTAGTTAAAGAAAATTTAAAAAAACACGACCCTAACTCCCCTTTTCTAATTGGAAACTTAGAACCCGAAGATAAAATTACTGAAACGAAAGGCGAAAGTTGGTTAGATAAACAAATTAGTTTTTTATAGTTAATACTTTATATTTTCTTTATCTAACTCTTTAATTCCTTTTAATTTAATGGTATAATTACAGTTAGAGGTGTCTCATGAAAAAAATATTAATTATTTTAGGAACCGTAATTTTATCTATACTATTAACTTTCTTCTTAGGAGAAAATCTTAGTCTTTACCATCTAGGAACTACACCTACAACTTTAACTTGTATTCATTTAATTTCTTTATTTGCTATTTTAGAATATATCTTTTTAGTAATATGTTACATCTTTACCAAAATAATCAAGAAAGAAAAAATAGGAATTAGAAAAATTATCTCATTGATTTTGTTTTTCATTTCTTTAATATTAGTTCTAAATTTTATTTTAATGATTGATGTAGATTGGTTAAGATATAAAAATATAGGAAATTCCGCCCCCTTTTATACATTTATCCTAGTACGATGTTTAGAATTTTTATTACCATCAATCATTACTACTATAATAAGCATTGTCCTTCTAAAGAAAGATAAGTAATTATCTTTTTTAATTACTAAAGTAATACTAATTAATTATTTCATTCCATAAATTAATGAA
>CANQHM010000091.1 GCA_947623845.1 uncultured Bacilli bacterium
ACAAATTTCAGGTATTTATCAACAACAAAAAATAAGAAGAATTTTACTATCTTCTTACTTTAGCTGTGAATAGTAACCTCACTTTTATAATTTTTTTAATTTCTTCTTGACGAACGTACTTTTGTAATATATAATTATTTTACTAGTAGAAAATATGGAGGGTTTTGATATGAATGAATTAGTAAAAACTAATATTAAAATTGAAAATTTAATTTATGAAATAAGAGGAAAACAAGTAATGTTAGATTCGGATTTAGCTTCTTTGTATAATGTTGAAACTAAACAAATTAATCAAGCGGTAACTAGAAATCCTCAAAAGTTTCCTGAAAGATTTAGTTTTAAATTGACTGACGAAGAACTTCAAAACTTGAGGTCACAATTTGTGACCTCAAGTTCAACAAATAATTATGGAGGTCGTAGATATAACCCCAGAGTATTTACTGAGCAAGGTGTTGCTATGTTATCGACAATTTTAAAATCCCCTATTGCTATTCAAACCAGTATTGCCATTATGGATGCCTTTGTTCATTTAAGACATTACGTTACTAATAAAGAATTACGTATATCTAATATTGAAACAAAAATAATTGAACACGATAAAAACATTAAGTTGTTACAAGAATCTTTTGCTAAATTAAATGAAAAACAAAAAGTTAATGAAATTTATTTTAATGGTCAAATATTCGATGCTTATTCTAAAATTTTAGATATCTTTAACAGTGCTAAATCTTCTTTAATTATTATTGATGCATATGCTGATAATACTTTATTAGATATTATTAAAAGATTAAATATTAAAATATCTCTAATTACCAAACCTAATAATTTATTAACTAAACAGGACATTGAAAAGTATAATAAACAATACCATAACTTAGATGTATATTATGATAATACCTTTCACGATAGATACTTTATTCTTGATAATAATATAATTTATCATTGTGGGGCGAGTATTAACCGTATTGGCTATAAAACCTTTTCTATTAATTTAATAAATGATAAAGATATATGTAATGCTTTACTAAATAAAATAACAACTATAGTTTAAAAACCTTAACTCAACTTCTAATTCGTGTTAAAATTATCATTAATATCTTACTATGATATACGAAAGGAGGAAAAATTTATGAATCAAGAAAAAATTGGCAAATTTATTGCTGAATGTCGTAAAGAAAAAGGCTTAACCCAACAAGAACTTGCGGAAAAATTAAACGTTACGGATCGTTCTATCTCCAAATGGGAAAACGCTAAATGTTTACCGGACCTATCTTTATTTAATCCGCTATGTCAAGAACTTGGTATAACCATTAATGAATTATTAAGTGGTGAAAAAATAAAAAAAGAACACTATCAAGAAAAATTTGAAGAAAACATTGTTAAAACAATTGACTATTCCACCAAAAAATTAACAAAATATAACTCTATTATTTCCCTAATCTTAATAATTTTTGGTCTTTTCGTCGCTATCTCCGCCATTATTATTTTTCCTAGTGAAAGTAGTTGGAGTTCTAACTATTCCGTATTCGGTATCATCATCTTCACAATCGGTATTGCCCGTCTTGCAAAACCTATCATCTGGTATAAACGTTTAATAATCATTCTTAGCGCTTTTACTATTTCGATGGGTATTCTACTTTCAATGGATTACCTAAGTGTTAAGTTAAATAAAAAAGCCCCCATGTTTAGAAACACCACCACTACTACTGGAGATGTTATCTATTACGATACCCCATTCTATGATGTTTATAGATGCTACTTTGATACCGATAAAGAATATTGGACTATCACCAAAAATAGTAAGCCATCTATTAAAGATTTATTAAATTACTGTAAATAGTGTTATAATACAAAAAAGAGATGAGAACATATGAGTATTGAAGAAAAAATATTTCAAAAAACCAAAGTAAATTATTCCAAACTCCTTACTTATGGTTTTACTAAAAAAGATAAAGTTTATACCTATACAACTAATATTATGAATGATGACTTTAAAGTAGTAATTACGATTACAGATAACTTAGTCGAGGGTCATATTTATGATCTAAATTTTAATGAAGAATACCATAACTTTCGTAACGAAAATTTTACTGGCAATTATGTAGCAAAAATAAGAGAAGAATTTGAAGGTATTCTAAATGATATCAAAAATAACTGTACAACTACCAAACTCTTTATCTATGAACAAGCAAATCGTATTGCTAAGCTTATTAAAGAAAAATATGGTGATGACCCCCAATTTGAATGGGAAGATACACCCGACTGTGCCGTTTTTAAGCACCCTAAAAAATGGTATGGCATAATTATGCACATTAATAAAAATAAACTTGACCCTACTCTAAATGAAGATATCGAAATTATGAATGTTAAACTAGATCCCGAAGAAATTCTTAATCTTCTAAAAGAAGAAGGATTTTACAAAGCTTATCATATGAATAAAAAATATTGGATTACCTTTCTTTTAGATGATACTTTAAATGATGAAACCATAATGGATTTAATTACTAAAAGCTATAATCTAGTTAGTTAATTACTAATATTTACCTCTAAAAGGAATATATATTCACTATATAATAGAATATGTTACTATTCACAGCTAAAGTAAGAAGATAGTAAAATGCTTCTTATTTTTTGTTGTTGATAAATACCTGAAATTTG